>NZ_JBHYUU010000041.1:0-49324 GCF_042749955.1 Kitasatospora sp. NPDC059462
CCGCCGCGAACGGAGCGATCTTCGCCTCCGCCAGCGACCGCACCGCCTCCCGGAGCATCCCGTGCTCCTCGGAGACCCGGAAGAGATCGAAGTCCGCCGCCCCTGCGCTGCCCGCCATGATGCCCGCCTCTTCGGAGAGTCGTTTTCGGAGAGTCGTTCCGCCGTGGAACCGGTTAATGACCGTTCAGTAGATCCTAGGCCTCCGACCTGCGGCTGCCTAGGTCGGTCGACGTCCGCGCCGGGAGTGTCACCGCCGTTCCCCGGGGCGTCCGCGGGTCCGCGCGGGGCTCCGTGATCAGCGGCCGGGGCCGGGGCGTGCAGGAGGGTCCGGGTCTCCCCCGGCGGCCGGATAGCATCGGTGGGCGCGGCTGCCGACCGGAGCCGTGCTGCTCGTCGCCCGCCCGAAGGGGAAACCGTGACCCTCCGCATCTCCGTGATCGGCACCGGCTATCTCGGCGCCACCCACGCCGCCGCCATGGCGGAGTTCGGCTTCGAGGTGCTGGGGCTGGACATCGACCCGGAGAAGATCGCCACCCTGACCGCCGGCCAGGTCCCGATGTACGAGCCGGGCCTGTCCGAGCTGCTGCTCAAGCACGTGGCGGGGCACGAGGGTTCGACCGGACGGCTGCGGTTCACCACCTCCGCCCAGGAGGCCGCCGAGTTCGGCGACGTGCACTTCGTCTGCGTCAACACCCCGCAGCGCAAGGGTGAGTTCGCCGCGGACATGTCGTACGTGGACGCCGCGATCGACGCGCTGGCCCCGCACCTGACCCGCCCGGTCCTGGTCGTCGGCAAGTCCACCGTGCCGGTCGGCTCGGCGGGCCGGCTGGCGGAGCGGCTGGCCGCGCTGGCCCCGGTCGGCGAGGGGGCGGAGCTCGCCTGGAACCCGGAGTTCCTGCGCGAGGGCTTCGCCGTCCAGGACACCCTGCGCCCGGACCGGATCGTGGTCGGCGCCCGCAGCGAGCGCGCCGAGCGGCTGCTGCGCGAGGTGTACGCCGAGCCGATCGCCGCCGGGGTGCCGTTCCTGGTCACCGACTACGCGACCGCCGAGCTGGTGAAGACCGCCGCCAACTCCTTCCTGGCCACCAAGATCTCCTTCATCAACGCGATGGCGGAGGTCTGCGAGGCGGCCGGCGCCGACGTCACCCAGCTGAGCGCGGCGCTCGCGCTGGACGAGCGGATCGGCGGCAAGTTCCTCAACTCCGGCCTGGGCTTCGGCGGCGGTTGCCTGCCCAAGGACATCCGGGCGTTCATGGCCCGGGCCGGCGAGCTGGGCGCCGACCAGGCGCTGACCTTCCTGCGCGAGGTCGACTCGATCAACATGCGCCGCCGCTCGCGGATGGTCGAGCTGGCCCGCGAGCAGTGCGACGGCGGCTTCCTGGGCCGGCGGGTCGCCGTCCTCGGCGCCGCGTTCAAGCCCAACTCGGACGACATCCGGGACTCCCCCGCGCTCAACGTCGCCGCCCAGATCCAGCTCCAGGGCGCGCAGGTCACCGTCTACGACCCCAAGGCGGTGGACAACGCGCGCAAGATGTTCCCGAGCCTCGCCTACGCCTCCTCCGCCCTGGAGGCCGTCGAGGGCGCCCATGTGGTCCTGCACCTCACCGAGTGGCAGGAGTTCCGCGAGCTCGACCCGGCCGTCCTGGGCGCCGTGGTCGCCGAGCGCCGCCTCCTCGACGGCCGCAACGTCCTCAACGCCGACGCCTGGCGCGCCGCCGGCTGGACCTACCGCGCCCTCGGCCGCCCGAGCTGAGCCGTCCGCCGTCCGGGGACCGGGCAGGACCCGGCCGGGGCAGGACCCGGCCGGGGTGCCGTACGGCCCGTCTCAGCCCCGGACCGGGCCGAGACGGGGGATCTCGATGGCGGGGCAGCGGTCCATCACCATCTCCAGACCGGCGGCCCTGGTCCGCTCGTAGGCGGCCTCGTCGATCACGCCGAGCTGGAACCAGACCGCCTCGGCGCCGATCGCGGCCGCCTCGTCGGCGACCTCGCCGGCCAGGTCGGAGCGGACGAAGACGTCGACCACGTCGACCTCGAAGGGGATGTCCGCCAGGGAGGCGTACCCCTGCTCGCCGTGGACCGTCTCCGCCTTGGGGTGCACGGGCACGATCCGCTTGCCGAAGCGCTGCAGCACCTCGGCCACGCCGTAGGCCGCGCGCCGCCGGTTGGACGACAGGCCCACGACGGCCCAGGTGTCGCCCAGCTCGGTCAGGATCCTGCGGACCGTGTCCTGGTCGCCTTCCATGCACTGCCTCCTCGTGTCCGGGGCACCCGCGGCCGCCGGCGCCTTCCCTCCGGCCCCAGCGCGGCCGCGGGTCCGGTCATTCCCGCCGCTCAGCCGTCCAGGCCGTGCAGACCGAGGGTGGCGAGGGACGGGGCGCGGCCCTCGGCGCGCAGCCGGGCGGCGGCGGCCTCGGCGTCGCGCAGCACCCGGACGGCGTTGTGCCAGGTGAGCTTCCCGAGGTCGGTCTCGGACCAGCCGCGGCCCAGCAGTTCGGCGATCAGGTTGGGGTAGCCGGCGACGTCGTCGAGGCCGTCCGGGAGGAAGGCGGTGCCGTCGTAGTCGCCGCCGATGCCGATGTGGTCGATGCCGGCGACCTCCCGCATGTGGTCGAGGTGGTCGGCGACGGTGGCCACGGTGGCGACCGGGCGGGGCCTGGTCCGCTCGAAGGCGCGCTGGCAGGCCATCCCGGCGGGGGTGGTGGCGAGCGGGTCGAAGCCGTGGGCGCGCATGTTCTCGTCCGCGGCGGCGGTCCACTCGATGGCGGCGGGCAGGATGAACTTGGGCACGAAGGTGGCCATCGCCACGCCGCCGTTGCCGGGGAGCTGGGCGAGGACGTCGTCCGGGATGTTGCGCGGGTGGGGACAGACGGCGCGCGAGGAGGAGTGCGAGAAGAGCACGGGCGCCTCGCTGACCCGCAGGGCGTCGCGCATGGTGTCGGCGGAGACGTGCGAGAGGTCGACCAGCATGCCGAGCCGGTTCATCTCCCGGACGACCTCCTCGCCGAAGGCGGTGAGGCCGTTCGCGACCGGCTCGTCGGTGGCGGAGTCGGCCCAGGGGGTGTTGTCGTTGTGGGTGAGCGTCAGGTACCGGACGCCGAGCGCGTACAGGGCGCGCAGGGTGGCGAGCGAGCAGTCGATGGAGTGGCCGCCCTCGGCGCCGATCAGGGAGGCGACCCGGCCCTCGGCGCGGGCGGCCTCCAGGTCGTCGGCGGTGAGCGCGAGGCGCAGCCGGTCGGGGAAGCGGTCGACCAGGGCGTGGACGAAGTCGATCTGTTCGAGGGTGGCGCTGACGGCGTGGTCCCCGGCGAGCCGGCTGGGCACGTAGACGGACCAGAACTGCGCGCCGACCCCGCCCGCGGCGAGGCGGGCGAGGTCGGTGTGCAGGCGGTCGCTCTGGTCGGCGGACAGGTCGAGCGCGTCGAGGTCGTAGCCGGCCTGCTCGCGCATCGCCCAGGGGAGGTCGTTGTGGCCGTCCACCACGGGGGTGGCGCGGAGGACGGCCTTGGCGCGCTCCAGCAGAGCGGGGGTGGAGTCCAACAGCTCAGAGGTCATACGAGCTGTTCTATCCGATATGACTACTTTCCAAAGCCGAAGGAGGAGGAACCCGCCACCTTGGCCCGAAGCTTCTTGCCCTTCTCGGTGGCCTGGCCGTTCAGCTCGGCCTGGAAGTCGGTCATCCGCTCGGTCAGCTCCGGGTCGAAGGCGGCCAGCATCCGGACCGCCAGCAGGCCCGCGTTGCGCGCGCCCGCCACCGAGACGGTGGCCACCGGCACGCCGGCCGGCATCTGCACGATCGACAGCAGGCTGTCCATGCCGTCCAGGTAGCGCAGCGGCACCGGGACGCCGATCACCGGCAGCGGGGTGACCGAGGCGAGCATGCCCGGCAGGTGGGCGGCGCCGCCGGCGCCGGCGATGATCGCCTTCAGGCCGCGCCCGTGGGCGTTCTCGCCGTAGGCGACCATCTCGCGCGGCATCCGGTGCGCGGAGACGACGTCGACCTCGTAGGGGATCTCGAACTCGTCGAGGGCCTGGGCGGCGGCCTCCATCACGGGCCAGTCGGAGTCCGAGCCCATGACGATGCCGACCAGCGGGCCGCGCGCCTCGGCGCTCGACGAGGGGTGGGAGGTCATTCGGTGATCGTTCCTCGCAGGTAGGCGGCCGCGTGGCGGGCGCGCTCGCGGACGTCGTCGAGGTCGTCCCCGAAGACGTTGACGTGACCGACCTTGCGGCCGGGCTTCACGTCCTTGCCGTACATGTGGATCCGCAGACCGGGGTCGCGGGCCATGCAGTGCAGGAAGGCGCGGTACATGTCCGGGTAGTCGCCGCCCAGGACGTTGACCATGACGGTCCACCTGGCGCGCGGCCGGGGGTCGCCGAGCGGCAGGTCGAGGACGGCCCGCAGGTGGTTCTCGAACTGCGAGGTGACGGCGCCGTCCTGGCTCCAGTGCCCCGAGTTGTGCGGCCGCATGGCCAGCTCGTTGACCAGGATCCGGCCGTCCCGGGTCTGGAACAGCTCGACGGCGAGGTGGCCGGTGATGTCCAGCTCGCCGGCGATCCGCAGGGCCAGCTGCTGGGCCTCGTCGGACAGCGCCGGGTCGAGGTCCGGGGCGGGGGCGGTCACCTCGGCGCAGACGCCGTTCTCCTGGACGCTCTCCACCACCGGGTAGGCGACGGCCTGGCCGCTGGGCGAGCGCACCACGTTGGCGGCCAGCTCGCGGACGAAGTCGACCTTCTCCTCGGCGAGCACCGGGACGCCGGCCAGGAACGGGGCCGCGGCCTCCGTCTCGTCGCCGACCACCCAGACGCCCTTGCCGTCGTAGCCGCCGCGGACGGTCTTCAGCACCACCGGGTAGCCGACGCCCTCGCCGGCGAAGGCGGTCACGTCCGCCGGGTCGGCGACCAGCCGGTGCCGGGGGCAGGGGACGCCGATGGAGTCGAGCCTGGCCCGCATCACGCCCTTGTCCTGGGCGTTGACCAGCGCCTCCGGGCCGGGCCGGACGGCGATGCCGTCGGCCTGCAGGGCCCGCAGGTGCTCGGTCGGCACGTGCTCGTGGTCGAAGGTGATCACGTCACAGCCCTCGGCGAAGCGCCGCAGGGTGTCGAGGTCGCGGTAGTCGCCGAGGACGACGTCGGAGACGACCTGCGCCGCCGAGTCCTGGGGAGTGTCGGCGAGGAGCTTGAACCGGATCCCGAGCGGGATGCCCGCCTGGTGTGCCATGCGGGCAAGCTGCCCGCCGCCGATCATGCCCACCACTGGAAAATTCGCGTTGCCCGGGGAAGTCACCCCGCCAGGATATCCGGGCCGGTCGGAGGCCGTGGAACCGCTCCCCGCCCAGCCGCGTCCCAGGGGACGGGCCCGGCCGGACGTGCAGGAGGGGCTGAGCCGATCGGTGGAACCGGGTAGCCTGGTCGGCCAGGTCCTGATATGCGCGATCCGATCATGTGCGTGCACGCAGGGCTCAAGGGGTTGACAGCGCCCAGGCCGTCGACACCCTTCCGTCCGCAGGCACACAGGCACACGGAGGCAGCCCGGTATGGCGACGACCACGGCGTCGGAACCCTCGCTGGCGCAGAAGCTGCGCGGCCTGTCGGGCGAGGCGGTGAAGTTCGGCCTGGTCGGCCTCAGCGGTGTCGTGGTGAACTTCGCCGTCTTCTGGGTCTGCCTCAACGGGCTGCACCTGGCCTCGCTGCGCTCCAACATCGCCGCCACCCTGGTCGCGATCGCCACCAACTACCTGGGCTACCGCTACTGGCTGTACCGGGACCGCGACGCCGCCTCGCGCAAGCGGGAGATCACGCTGTTCCTGGTGTTCAGCGGCGCCGGCATGCTGATCGAGACCGGTGTGCTGGGCTTCTCGGTGTACGTGCTGGGGCTCTCCTCGCACTTCCAGCAGCTGGCCGCGAAGGTCCTCGGGCTGGGGCTCGGCACGGTGTTCCGCTTCATCTCGTACCGGACCTGGGTGTTCACGGCCGTCCCCGAGCCGACCGAGGAGCAGCTCGCCGAGGCGCGCGCCGCCCAGGCCGCCCCGGACACCGGGGTGGTTGCGCAGGCCGAGCTGATGCTGGCCGCCGAGCAGATCCGGCTCGCCAAGGCCGAGTAGCACCCGGCGCCCCGCCCGTCCCCCGTCCGCCCCGGTTGCCGCCGCGGCCGTCCCGGGAGGACAGTGGTGACGGAGGGCGAGCACGGCCGGCGAACGATCGAGGCCGCGGGGGAACCCAGGAGGCTCGCCATGACCTTCGTCCAGATCATCGAATGCCGGACCGACCACCTCGAAGAGCTCAACGGCCTGCTGGACCGCTGGGCGGACCAGACCGAGGGCCGGCGCACCGTCGACCACGCGATGGTCGCCACCGACCGCTCCGACCCGCGGCACGTGGTGGAGATCGTCGAGTTCGCGTCCTACGAGGACGCGATGCGCAACTCCGGCCTGCCGGAGACCGACCGGGTCTACCGCGAGCTGGTCGCGCTCTGCGACGCTCCGCCCACCTTCACCGACCTGGACGTGGTCCGGGACACCGAGCTCTGACGCCGCCCCGCGGGCTCACCCCTCGCGCTGGCTGCGGCCGAGGAAGAGCGCGAACACCGCCGGCCGCAGCGAGAGCAGCTCCAGCCGTCCGCCGTCCGCCTCGGCGAGGTCGCGGGCGACGGCGAGGCCGATGCCGGTCGAGTTGCGGCCGCTGACCGCGCGCTCGAAGACCCGGTTGCCCAGCTCGGCCGGCACGCCGGGGCCCTCGTCCTGCACCTCGACGACCACCGACGTCCCGGAGGGCCGCACCCGCAGGGTGATCGTGCCGGCTCCGTGCATCAGCGAGTTCTCGATCAGGGTGGCCAGCACCTGGGCGACCGTGCCGGGGGTGCCGACGGCGGTGACCCCCCGCAGGCCCTCGACCTGGAGCACCCGGCCGGTGCCGCGCAGCGACGGCCCCCACTCCTCGACCTGCTGCTTCACCACGTCGTCGAGGTCGAAGGCGACGGCGGTGGGGCTGCGCGGGTCGCGCTGGGTGGTGAGCAGCCGCTGGACGACGTCGGTGAGCCGTTCGACCTGCTGGAGGGCGATGGTCGCCTCCTCCTTGACGGTCTCCGGATCCTCGGCGAGCGCGGTGATCTCCTCCAGCCGCATGGAGAGCGCGGTGAGCGGGGTGCGCAGCTGGTGCGAGGCGTCGGCGGCGAGCCGGCGTTCGGCGGTGAGCATCCGGGCGATCCGCTCGGCGCTGGTGTCGAGCACCTCGGCGACCCGGTCGAGCTCGGGCACGCCGTAGCGGCGGTCGCGCGGGCGCGGGTCGCCGGAGCCGAGCCGCTCGGCGGTCTCGGCGAGGTCGGTGAGCGGGCGGGCGAGCCGTTTGGCCTGCCAGACGGCGAGGGCGACGGCGGCCTGCACGGCGAGCAGCGCGACGACGCCGAGCAGCAGGAGCATGTTGGCGATCTCGTGGTCGACCGCCTCGCGGGACTGCTCGACGGTGACCGTCTCACCGCTGGCGCCGCGCTCGACGGCCCTGAGCAGGTGGTTGCTGTCGGGCCGGTGACCGCTGGAGACGATGCCCTGGCCGGGGATGTCGACCTCGACGTACTGGCCCTCGGAGACCTGGTTGACGAACTTGTCGCCGGTGACCGGCTCCTTGGCGGCGAGCCGGTTCTCGACCAGGGCGAGCACCCGGACGGCGGCGGCGTCCACCCGGTCCTGGGCGCTGTTGACGATGGTGCGCTTCTCGACCAGCGCGAGCGGGACGCAGAACACCACGACCACCACGAGGACGACGCACAGCAGCGAGTTGATCATCCGGCGTTTCACGCTGCCGCTCCCCGTGGTGGTACCTGCCCCCGGAGGGGCCTAATTCTTCTCGAACCGGAAGCCGACCCCGCGGACGGTGGCGATGTAGCGGGGGTTGGCGGCGTCGTCGCCGAGCTTCTTGCGCAGCCAGGAGATGTGCATGTCCAGGGTCTTGGTGGAGGTCCACCAGGTGGTGTCCCAGACCTGCCGCATGATCTCCTCGCGGGTGACCACCCGGCCGGCGTCGCGGACCAGCACCCGCAGCAGCTCGAACTCCTTGGCGGAGAGGGTGAGCTCCTCCTCGCCGAGCCAGGCGCGGTGCGACTCGATGTCGATCTTGACGCCGTGCGCGCCGGTGGTGAGCTGGTCGACGTTGCCGCGCCGCAGCAGGGCCCGGACCCGGGCGAGCAGTTCGGCGAGGCGGAAGGGCTTGGTGACGTAGTCGTCGGCGCCGGCGTCCAGGCCGACGACCGTGTCGACCTCGTCGGCGCGGGCGGTGAGGACCAGGACGGGGCAGCTGCGGCCGTCCGCGCGCAGCCGGCGGCAGACCTCCAGCCCGTCCATCTCGGGCAGGCCCAGGTCGAGGACGACGAGGTCGACCTCCTCGCCGAGCCCGGCGGCCAGTGCGGACGGCCCGTCCTCGCGGACGAGCACCTCGTATCCCTCGCGGCGCAGTGCCCGGGCGAGCGGTTCGGAGATCGCCGGGTCGTCCTCGGCGAGCAGCACACAGGTCATGTGGTGATGGTAGTCGGCCCGGGTATGCCCATTGGTGCCGTGAGGTAGTTCACACTGCGTGATCGTTATACGGAGTGCAATCGCGCCCCAACCGACACGCCCGGGTCGCCCGTTCGGTGAAGATCTTTCGTTTTGATCTTGCATCTGAAGGAATTTGGCCTGCCCTACCATGGATCAACGAACTGAATCTGTGGCTGTCTTTACCATCGCCATACCTAATTGGCCTCTTTTGTCAGCCGATACCGCCAAATGTCGCCACGTAGAGTGGTTCTGTCCACGTCCGTCGCCACCCCCTTTGACGGACGCTGTCAGGCAAGGAACCACTACTCATGGCGTCTACGACCATGGAGGCCGACGTACAGTCGGCCTCTCCCGGCGGCAAGACCTTCCTCGGGCACCCCCGGGGACTCGCCACGCTCTTCATGAGCGAGATGTGGGAGCGCTTCAGCTACTACGGCATGCGTGCCCTGCTGGTGCTCTACATGACCGCCTCCGTCACCGACGGCGGCCTCGGCATGAAGCTCGCCACCGCCTCCGCGGTGTACAGCGTGTACACCGCGATGGTCTACCTGCTGGCACTCCCGGGCGGCTGGATCGCCGACCGCTTCCTCGGCGCCCGGAAGACCGTCGCCCTCGGCGGCTCGATCATCATGATCGGCCACTTCCTGCTGGCCCTGCCGGTCGGCGTGTCGTTCTTCGGCGGCCTCGCGTTCATCGCGATCGGCTCCGGCCTGCTCAAGGCGAACATCTCCACGATGGTCGGCCACCTCTACGACGGGCCCAACGACCCGCGCCGGGACGGCGGCTTCACGATCTTCTACATGGGCATCAACCTCGGTGCCTTCGCCGCCCCGCTGGTCATCGGCACCATCGGCCAGAACGTCGACTGGCACCTGGGCTTCGCCCTCGCCGGCGTCGGCATGGCCCTGGGCCTCACCCAGTTCCTGCTCGGCAGCCGCCACCTGAGCGCCAAGAGCGACGTGGTCACCTCGCCGATCCCGGCCGCCGAGAAGAGCGCCATCCTCAAGAAGGCCGGCCTCTGGCTCGCCGCCGCCGTGGTCTTCTACGCGATCGTCGCGCTGACCGGCCACTTCACCATCAACTGGGCGATCTGGCCGCTGTCCATCGCCGGTCTGGCCATCCCGGTCTTCGTCTTCACCAAGGTGAAGCGCGACAAGGAGCTCGACGAGACCGAGCAGTCCCGGATGAGCGGCTACATCTGGTTCTTCGTCGCCGCCGCCGTGTTCTGGATGATCTACGACCAGTCCGGCTCGACGCTGAACATCTTCGCCCAGGACAACACCGCGTCCACGCTGTTCGGCATCGACTTCCCGTCCAGCTGGTTCCAGTCGCTCAACCCGCTGTACATCATGGCCCTGGCCCCGGTCTTCGCCTGGATCTGGGTGGCGCTCTCCCGCCGCTCCAAGAACCCCAGCACCACGGCGAAGTTCTCCTTCGGCCTGCTGATGATCGGCGCCTCGTTCATGGTCATGATGCTGGCCATGGCCGCCGCCTCCGGCGGCACCAAGGTCACGCCGCTCTGGCTGGCCATGGTCTACCTGATCCAGACCGTCGGCGAGCTGACCCTCTCCCCCGTCGGCCTGTCCGTCACCACCAAGCTGGCCCCGACCAAGTACGCCAGCCAGATGATGGGCGTCTGGTTCCTCGCCGTCACCGCGGGCGACTGCGTCGCGGCCATCTTCCAGCTGGTCCTCGGCGACGACGTGGTCGGCTCCACCTGGTACTTCGCGGTCCAGGGCAGCATGGCGATCATCGCCGGCGTGGCCCTCTACCTGTACCGCCGCAAGGTCGTGCGGCTGATGGGCGACGTGCACTGACACCCGCCCGGACCGGCCCCGGGGCCGTCGCGGATTCCTGAGATCCGCGGCGGCCCCGGTCGCGTTCCGCCCCCTCGACCCGGGGCCGTGGGCTGTGCCTATGGTGCCCCATGCCGACCGACTCGCTCCCCCGTCAGCTCGCCCGCACCCGGCGCCTCACCCTCGGCGCCCCCGCCCTGCCCACCGTCGGCGCCGACGGGCGCACCGTGCTCTTCCTGCGCAGCCGGGCGGGCGACGACCCCGTCACCTGCCTCTGGGTCCTCGACACCGGCAGCGGCGAGGAGCGGCTGCTCGCCGACCCGGCCGCCCTCGGCGCGGACGTCCCCGACACGGACCTGCCCGAGGCCGAACGGATCCGCCGCGAACGCGCCCGCGTCCACGCCCGGGGCATCACCGCGTACGCCACCGACGCCGCCGGCCGGCTCGCCGCCTTCGCCCTCGGCGGGGACCTCTGGCTCGCCGGCACCGCCACCGGCGAGGTCCGCCGCGTCCCCACCGCCACCGAGGTCCACGACCCGCGCCCCGACCCCGCCGGCCGGTGGATCGCCTACGTCGGCGGCGGCGCCCTGCGCGTCGTCGGCGCCGACGGCGGCGGGGACCGCGCGCTCGCCGAACCCGAGGCCGAGGACGTCGGCTACGGCGTCGCCGAGCACGTCGCCGCCGAGGAGATGGGCCGCACCCGCGCCCACTGGTGGTCCCCCGACGGCGCCGCCCTGCTCGTCGCCCGCGTCGACGAGCGCCCGGTCGCCCGCCTCCGGCTGGCCGACCCGGCCGACCCCGCCCGGCCGCCCCGGGTCGTCCGCTACCCCCTGGCGGGCACCGCCAACGCCGAGGTCACCCTCTGGCTGCTCGGCCTCGACGGCCGGCGCACCGAGGTCCGCTGGGACCGGGCCGGGTACGAGTACCTCACCGCCGCCGGCTGGGACGCACACGGCCCGTACGCCGCCGTCCAGAGCCGCGACCAGCGCACCCTGCTCACCCTCGCCGTGGACCCCGCCGACGGCGCCACCCGCGTCCTCGCCGAGCGCCGCGACGAGCACTGGGTCGAACTGGTCCCCGGCCTGCCCGCCCGCACCGCCGCCGGCGCCCTCGTCGACACCGCCGACGAGGGCGACACCCGCCACCTCACCGTCGACGGCAGGCCCGTCACCCCGGCCGGCCTCCAGGTGCGCTCCGTGCTCGGGACCGACGGCGAACGGGTGCTCTTCACCGCCTCCGACGAGCCGACCGAGACCCATCTGTGGTCGTGGGACCAGGCCACGGGCGCCGTGCGGCTGAGCGAGGAGCCCGGCGTGCACACCGGCGTGCGGCGCGGCGGCACGCTCGTCCACACCGCACGCACGCCCGGCGCGCCCACCGGCCGCACCACCGTGCACCGCGACGGCCTGCCCGCCGCCCGCACCCTGGTCTCCCACGCCGAGACGCCCGTCCTCGCCGCCCGCCCCGAACTGCTCCGGCTCGGGCCCCGCGACCTGCGCGCCACGCTCTTCCTGCCCACCGCCCGCCGTGAGGGGGACGGCCCGCTGCCCGTCCTGCTCGACCCCTACGGCGGGCCCGCCCTGCAGAAGGTCACCGCCGCCCCGCACTGGTGGGACCTCACCTCCCGGTGGTTCGCCGAGCAGGGCTTCGCCGTGCTCGCCGTCGACGGCCGCGGCACCCCCGGCCGCGGCCCGCGCTGGGACAAGAGCGTCCACGCGGATGTCGCCGGCCCCGCCCTGGAGGACCAGATCGAGGCGCTGCACACGACCGCCGCGCTGCGCCCCGGGCTGCTCGACCTCGACAGGGTCGCCATCCGCGGCTGGTCCTACGGCGGCTTCCTCGCCGCCCTCGCCGTGCTGCGCCGCCCCGACGTCTTCCACGCCGCCGTCGCCGGGGCCGCCCCGACCGACCACCGGCTCTACGACACCCACTGGAAGGAGCGGTTCCTCGGCCACCCGGACGAGCACCCCGAGCGCTACGACGCCGCCTCGCTGCTGCCCGACGCCCCCGGCCTGCGGCGGCCGCTGCTGCTGATCCAGGGCCTCGCCGACGACAACGTGCTGCCCGCCCACAGCCTGCGGCTGTCCGCCGCGCTGCTCGCCGCCGGGCGCCCGCACGAGTTCCTGCCGCTCGCCGCCGGCCACTCGCCGAGCGACGAGGCGGTGGCCGAGCACCTGCTCCACCACCAGCTCGACTTCCTGCGGCGCTCGCTGGACCTCGGCTGAGCACGACGGCGGGGCCGGGGAGCAGCCGCCCCGGCCCCGCCGCCGCACCCGCTCAGACCTCGCGCACGCCCGCCCGCCAGACCGCCGCCGTCAGCGGCACGCCCGGCCGGTACGCCAGGTGCACGTGCGAGGGCGCGTCCAGCAGGTGCAGGTCCGCCCGGGCGCCCGCCGTCACGGTGCCGACGTCCGTGCGCCGGAGGGCCCGCGCGCCGCCCGCCGTCGCCGCCCAGAGCGCCTCGTCGGGCGTCATGCCCATCTCGCGCACCGCCACCGCGATGCAGAACGCCATCGAACTCGTGAAGCTGGAGCCCGGGTTGCAGTCGGTGGACAGCGCCACCACCGCCCCCGCGTCCAGCAGCCGGCGGGCGTCCGGGTAGACCGCCCGGGTGGAGAACTCGGCGCCCGGCAGCAGCGTCGCCACCGTCGAGGAGCCGGCCAGCGCGGCCACGTCCTCGTCGGTCAGATGGGTGCAGTGGTCGGCCGACGCCGCTCCCAGCTCGACGGCCAGTTGCACGCCCGGGCCGTGGGTCAGCTGGTTGGCGTGCACCCGGGGCGTCAGCCCGCGCTCGATCCCGGCGGTGAGGATCGCCCGCGCCTGGTCACCGTCGAAGGCGCCCTTCTCGCAGAACACGTCCACCCAGCGGGCGTACGGTGCGCAGGCGTCCAGCATCGGGCCGGTGACCAGCCCGACGTAGCCGGCCGGGTCGTCCGCGAACTCGGGGGCCACCACGTGCGCGCCCAGGTAGGTGGTCTCCGGCGTGTACGAGGAGGCGATCCGCAGTGCCCGGGCCTCGTCCTCGACGGTGAGCCCGTAGCCGGACTTGCACTCGACCAGGGTGGTGCCCTGGCGCAGCGCCTCGCGCACCAGCCGGGCCAGGTTGGCGTCCAGCTCGGCGTCGGCGGCGGCCCGGGTGGCGGCCACGGTGGTGCGGATGCCGCCCGCCGAGTAGGACTGCCCGGACATCCGGGCGTTGAACTCGGCGGTGCGGTCGCCCGCGAACACCAGGTGGGCGTGCGAGTCGACGAAGCCGGGCAGCAGGGCGCGGCCCGCCGCGTCGAAGCGCTCGTCGGCGGCCGGCGCCCCGGCGGCCGGGCCGACCCAGGCGACGGTGTCGCCGTCGATCACCACCGCCGCGTCGGTGAGCAGGCCGAGCGGCCCGGTCCCGTGCGAGGGGTCGTTGGTGACCAGCGTGCCGATGCCGGTGATCAGTGTGCTCGGAATGCTCGGGGAGGTCACGTCATGCCTTTCGGGAGTACGACGGCTCAGCAGCTCAGGGCGTCGATCGAGGACTGCAGCGCACCCGGGACGTCCGGCAGCAGCTGGTGCACGCCGTCGCGCACGACCTGCCGCCCGCCGACCACCACGTGCCGCACGTCCGCCGCCGAGGCCGCGAACACCGCGGTCTCCGCGCCGAGCCGCGGCGGCGGGCCGGCGGTGCGCACCGAGTCCAGCGCGATCACGGTGAAGTCGGCCAGCGCGCCGGCCTCGATCCGCCCGGCCTCGGGCCAGCCGAGCGAGGCGTGCCCGTCCTCGGTGCCGGCCCGCAGCAGCGCGTTCGCCGTCCAGTGGCCGCGGGTGCGGGTGCGCAGCCGCTCGTCCAGCTCCAGCGCCCGGGCCTCCTCGAACGGGTCGATGACGGCGTGGCTGTCACTGCCGAGGGTGACCGGGCAGCCGCCGGAGGCCAGCTGCCGGGCCGGGCCGATGCCGTCGGCGAGGTCCCGCTCGGTGGTGGGGCACATGCAGACGGTGGTGGAGGAGTCGGTGAGCAGCTTGACGTCCTCCTCGGTGAGGTGGGTGGCGTGCACGGCCGAGGTGCGCGGGCCGAGCACGCCGCGGTCGGCGAGCAGCCGGGTCGGGGTGACGCCGTGCGCGGCGAGGCAGGCGTCGTTCTCGGCGGTCTGCTCGGACAGGTGGACGTGCAGCGGCGCCCGGCGCACCGCCGCCCAGTGGGCGACGGTGCCCAGCTGCTCGGCGGGCACGGCGCGCACCGAGTGGACGGCCGCGCCGATCCGGGCGTGTTCGCGTGCGCGCAGCGCCCCGGCCCGCTCGGCCCAGGCGTCGGCGTCGCCGTCACCGAACCGGAGCTGCGGCCTGGTCGGCTCGGCGCCGAAGCCGGAGGACAGGTAGCAGGTGTCGAGCAGGGTGATCCGGATGCCGGCCCGGGCGGCGGCCTCGATCAGCGCCTCGCCCATCGCGTTGGGGTCGTCGTAGCGGACGCCGCCGGGCGCGTGGTGCAGGTAGTGGAACTCGCCGACGGCGGTGATCCCGGCGAGCGCCATCTCCGCGTAGACGGCGGTGGCGAGCGCCAGGTAGCGGTCCGGGTCGAGCGCGCCGGCGAACCGGTACATGGTGTCGCGCCAGGTCCAGAAGGTGCCGGAGCCGACCTGGACGTGACCGCGCAGCGCCCGGTGGAAGGCGTGCGAATGCGCGTTGGCCTGGCCCGGCAGCAGCAGGCCCTCCAGCCGGACGGCGCCGGGCGGGCAGGGCCCGCTGTCCGGCTGCACCCTGGCGATCTTGCCGCCGGGGCCGGTGCTGATCAGGACGTCCTGCTCGACCACCGGCCCGTTGACGTGCGGCAGCCAGGCGTACTGCGCCCAGAAGGTGGTCGTGTGCGCGCCTCCGGCACGGCCTACTGACACGCCAGGTCCTCCAGAACGTCGGCGAGGGCGGTGACGCCGGCCAGGCAGTCGGCCGTCTCGGCGTGTTCCGCCGGGGAGTGCGAGACACCGCTCGGGTTCCGTACGAACAGCATGGCGGTCGGCACGGCGGATGCCAGGATCCCGGCGTCGTGTCCCGCGCCGGTGGGCAGCACGGGGGCGCCGCCCAGCACGGCGGCCAGCCGGTCGCGCAGCGGGCCGTCGAAGTCCACCACCGGGGTGTACGACTCGCGGGTCAGCGCGACCCGCACGCCGTCGCGCTCGCCGCGCTCGGCCGCGGCCCGTTCGATCTCCCCGACCAGCGCGGTGAGGGTGGCCTCGTCGGCCGCCCGGGAGTCCAGCCAGCCGCGGACCAGGGAGGCGATCGCGTTGGTGCCGTTGGGCTCGACCGCGACCTTGCCGAAGGTGGCCAGCGCGCCCGCGAGCCGCGCCTTCTTGCGGGCGGCGAGCACGGTGGTGGCGTAGGTCAGCATCGGGTCGCGGCGGTCCTCCACGCGGGTGGTGCCGGCGTGGTTGGCCTCGCCGTGGAAGTCGAACCGCCAGCGGCCGTGCGGCCAGATCGCCGAGGCGACGCCGACCGGCTGGTGCTCGGCGAGGTGGCGGCCCTGCTCGACGTGGAGTTCGACGAAGGCGCCGATCCGGGCCAGCCGTTCGCCGTCGGCGCCGATCGCCGTCGGGTCCTGGCCGGCCCGCTCCATCGCGTCGGGCAGCCGCACGCCGTCGGCGTCGCGCAGCTCGTGGGCGGCCTCCCGGCTCAGCACCCCGGTGGTGAGCCGGGAGCCGATGCAGGCCACGCCGAACCGGGCGCCCTCCTCGTCGCCGAAGTTGACGATCGCCAGCGGCCGGGTGAACCGCGCGCCGCGGGCGCGCAGTTCGTCGAGCGCCGCGAAGGAGGACACCACTCCGAGCGGGCCGTCGAAGGCGCCGCCGTCGGGGACGGAGTCGAGGTGCGAGCCGGTGACGACGGCGTCGCCGGCGGCCGGATCACCCAGCCACGCCCACTGGTTGCCGTTGCGGTCCAGCTCGTAGCCGAGGCCGCGGTCGCGGGCCTGCTGCTCGAACCAGGCGCGGCACTCGGCGTCGGCGGTGTTCCAGGCGAACCGGCGGTAGCCGCCGGACGCGGCGGAGCGGCCCACGGGGAGCAGCTCCGCCCACATCTCCTCGAAGGACGACGTCACAGCTCACCCGTCGGGCTCTGCTCGGCCATCGGGACGCGCACGCCGCGCTCGTCCGCCACCTCGGCGGCCCGGTCGTAGCCGGCGTCGACGTGCCGGATGACGCCCATGCCGGGGTCGTTGGTGAGCACCCGGCGGATCTTCTCGCCGGCCAGCGCGGTGCCGTCGGCGACGGTGACCTGCCCGGCGTGGATCGAGCGGCCGATGCCGACGCCGCCGCCGTGGTGGATGGAGACCCAGGAGGCGCCGGAGGCGACGTTGACCATGGCGTTCAGCAGCGGCCAGTCGGCGATCGCGTCGGAGCCGTCCAGCATCGCCTCGGTCTCCCGGTAGGGGGAGGCGACCGAGCCGCAGTCCAGGTGGTCGCGGCCGATGACGACCGGCGCGGACAGCTCGCCGCTCGCCACCATGTCGTTGAACCGCTCGCCGGCCTTGTCGCGCTCGCCGTAGCCGAGCCAGCAGATGCGTGCGGGCAGGCCCTGGAAGTGCACCTTCTCCTGGGCCATGGTGATCCAGCGATGCAGCGACTCGTTCTCCGGGAAGAGGTCGAGCACGGCCTTGTCGGTCCGGTGGATGTCCTTCGGGTCGCCGGACAGGGCGGCCCAGCGGAACGGGCCCTTGCCCTCGCAGAACAGCGGGCGGATGTAGGCCGGGACGAAGCCGGGGAAGGCGAAGGCGCGGTCGTAGCCGGCCAGCCGGGCCTCGCCGCGGATCGAGTTGCCGTAGTCGAACACCTCGGCGCCGCGGTCCTGGAAGCCGACCATCGCCTCGACGTGCCGGGCCATCGACTCGCGCGAGCGCTGGGTGAACTCGGCCGGCTTCTCGGCGGCGTAGGCGGCCATGTCGTCGAAGTCGACGCCGAGCGGCAGGTAGCTCAGCGGGTCGTGGGCGCTGGTCTGGTCGGTCACGATGTCGATCGGCGCGTCCATCGCGAGCAGCTGCGGGAACACCTCGGCGGCGTTGCCCAGCAGGCCGATGGAGAGCGGCTGCCGCTTGTCGCGGGCGGCGGCGGCGAGCTCCAGCGCGTGGGAGAGGTCCTTGGCCTCGACGTCCAGGTAGCGGTGCTCGATCCGGCGGGCGATGCGCGACGGGTCGCAGTCGACGCAGATCGCCACGCCGCCGTTCATGGTGACGGCCAGCGGCTGGGCGCCGCCCATGCCGCCGAGGCCGGCGGTGAGGGTGACGGTGCCCTCCAGGCTGCCGCCGAAGCGCTTGTTGGCGACGGCGGCGAAGGTCTCGTAGGTGCCCTGGAGGATGCCCTGGGTGCCGATGTAGATCCAGGAGCCGGCGGTCATCTGCCCGTACATGGTGAGCCCGAGGTGCTCCAGCCTGCGGAACTCCTCCCAGTTGGCCCAGTCGCCGACCAGGTTGGAGTTGGCGATCAGCACGCGCGGCGCCCACTCGTGGGTCTGCATGACGCCGACCGGGCGGCCGGACTGCACCAGCATGGTCTCGTCCTGCTTCAGCCCCCGCAGCGTGCGCACCATGGCGTCGAAGGAGCGCCAGTCGCGCGCCGCCTTGCCGGTGCCGCCGTAGACGACCAGCTTCGACGGGTGCTCGGCCACCTCGGGGTCGAGGTTGTTCATCAGCATCCGCAGGGCCGCCTCCTGCTGCCACCCCTGCGCCGTCAGCCCCGTCCCCCGCGCCGCCCGCACCTCACGCGGCCCGCTCACCTGCTGCACCATGTCCCGGCCTCCTTGCGGATGAAATCATTCAGGCTCGACTCGGCTGAATATATCCAAACATCCAGCCCCCGGCCAGGGGTCGCGCCGCATCGGCCGGAAAGTGGTTGACGGCCCCACGACGCACCGTCATGCTGTGTACGAACCAACGGG
The DNA here is from genome assembly GCF_042749955.1 of Kitasatospora sp. NPDC059462. NCBI lineage: Bacteria > Bacillati > Actinomycetota > Actinomycetes > Kitasatosporales > Streptomycetaceae > Kitasatospora > Kitasatospora sp. NPDC059462. The sequence continues at coordinate 18,218 of NZ_JBHYUU010000041.1, forward strand.
ATCCTCCCGTACGGTCGATCCTTGGGGGGAACGTCATGACCTCGATTCCGCCGCGCCCGGCCAGAGCGCCGCGAAGCCAGCGGATCCGCCGGACGGCCGCCCGCGGCAGCGTCCTCGCCCTGGCCGCGGGCCTGCTCGCCGGGGCACCGCTCGCCCGGGCCGCCGAACCCGCCCCGGTGGAGACGCCCACCGGCACCCGCGTCGGTCCGGTCTCGCCGGGAACCGTGTACCCCGACGTCCGCAGCGAGGGCTGCGGCACCGACGACGTCCGGCTCTGGGGCTGGCTGCCCGGCGGCGCCACCGACCTCACCGCCACGCTGGGCGGCTCCTCCCCCGCGCTCGGCGCCGAGTTCCACGTCCGCGACACCGCGGCGCCGTACACCGAGGTGCTCACCGGCCGGGTGGACGGGCTCGCCCCCGGCGCGCAGGCCGGGTTCGCCCTGGACCGCAGCAAGCTGGAGGAGGGCCACAGCTACGCCTGGAACGTGGTCGGCACGGACTCCCTGGGCAACCGCTCCGCCGCCACCCCCGACTGCCACTTCCGCGTGGACCGCGCCAACCCGTGGATCGCGGGCCCGACGCTGGACGTCGTGCCGCACGCCTTCGGCACGAACCAGTTCAGCTACCAGGTCGTCGACAACAACCCCAGGGACCGCTTCCCGGTCTCCGGCTTCGCCTGCCTCGACTACCGCACCGCCGAGACGGACCCGTGGACCAGGACCGGCTGCGGCGGCCCCGGCCTGCGCGAGAACCTCTCCACCCCCAGGCCCGGCCCGGCCACCCTGCGGCTGCGCGCCGTGGACCAGGCGGGCAACTACTCGGCCGAGGCGACCATCCCGACCTTCGTCTACCCCGGCCCGGGGGTGGTCGGCGACCTCGCGCTGCCGGAGCACCAGTGGCAGCTCGGCCGTGACGACCTCGGCCCCGACACCGCCGGCACCGCCCCGCTGACGGCCGGCCCCGGCGTCGGCTGGGCGGAGAGCCACACCACGCTGCCCGCCCCGTGGGGGCAGACCGTCACCGGCCCCGCGACGGTCGCCACGCTGGACGGCACCGGATCGCTCTCCTCCGACCGGCCGCTGATCGACACCCGCGAGAGCTTCACCGTCACCGCCTGGGCCAGGCCCACCGCCGAGGGCGGCGTCGTGGTGAGCCAGGAGGGCGCCCGGTCGAGCGCCTTCATGCTCTGGGCCGACCCGGGCGACGGGCGCTGGCACGCCGCGCTCGGCCGGCAGGACGACGAGACCTGGTCCTACGACGAGGCCTCGGTCTACCGGCCCGGGCGGGGCGCCTACACCCCGGGCGCCTGGAGCCAGCTGGCGGTCGCCTACAACGCCCGCACCGGGCTGCTCTCGCTGCAGGTCGACAACCAGGTGATCGCCACCGGCCACCACCTCCCCGGCGACTCCTTCCGGGCCACCGGCGCCTTCCAGCTCGGGCAGTACCAGTACCAGGGCGAGCCGAGGAGCCTCTTCAAGGGCGAGCTCAGTGACGTCGCCCTGCTCCGCCGGGCCGCCGCGATCCCCGAGGGGGTGAGCGGCACGTACTCGCTCGGGCTCGACCGGTACAAGTGCCTGACCGCCGCGGGCGGCGGCCGCCAGGACGGCACCCCGGCCCAGGTCGAGACCTGCTGGCAGTCCGCCGGCCAGGGGCTCAGCAGCCACCGCGCCGACGGGACCGTCCGGTGGGGCAACCTCTGCCTCGACGCCTACGGGAGCGGCACCGCCAACGGCACCGCGACCACGTTCTGGAGCTGCAACGGCGGCGGCAACCAGGTCTGGCTGCCGCGGGCCGACGGCTCGCTGTTCAACCCGCAGTCCGGCCGCTGCCTGGACCTGCCCTGGGGCGACACCACCAACGGCAACCGGTTCGTCCTGTGGGACTGCAACGGCGGCGCCAACCAGCGCTTCGCCATCCCGTCCGGCGACGGCGCCCTCGTCTGAGCCGCCGTCCGGGCCGCAACCGGCAGGGCCCCGCCGCAGTCCGCGGCGGGGCCCTGCCGCGTGCGCTTCCTCACGCGGCGGCGTCGTCGTCCCAGTCGATGCCGATCTCGGCGAGCCAGCGGCGGTCGGCGGCGTCGGGGACGGCGCCGGCCGGAGTGCCGGAGCCGCGGGACGGCCGGGACGCCCGGGACGTTCGGGGGATCTCCTGGACGGGGCCGAGGCCGTACTGGTCGGCGGCCGCGGCGGCGCGGGCGTCGGGTTCGATCACGCCGACGTGGACGACGGTCTCGTCGCCCGGGTCGAGGACGGTGAGTTCGGGATCGGGCAGACGGCGCAGGGTGACGCGGCGTCCGCAGGTCGGGCAGGACCATTCGTCGGCTCCGGAGGCGAGCCGGCCGACGAACTTCATCTCGTGGATCACGCGCATGGCGGCACCCCCTGACTGGAGTTGTGCCCGCCCTGGGCGGATCGCCAACCTGCGGGTACGGTCGCCGGGGCGGCGCACGGGGCGCCGTTCGAGGGGAGGAACGGCATGGACCGCGAGTGGGGTGTCGAGGAGAGCGTCGCCGTGGCGGCGGATCCGGCGGTGGTCTACCGCGCCGTCAGCGAGGTGCGGCGGATGGGCGAGTGGAGTCCGGAGTGCCGGGCGGTGTGGGCCCGCCGGGGCCCGCTGCGGGCCGGCGACCGGTTCGTCGGCTTCAACCGCCGCGGCCCGTTCGTCTGGTTCACCACGTGCCGGGTGACGACGGCCGAGCCCGGGCGCGAGTTCGCCTTCCGGGTGGACGCGCTCGGGCTGCCGGTCGCCCGCTGGGGCTACCGGTTCGAACCCGACGGGGACGGCGGCACCACCCTCACCGAGTACTGGCAGGACCTGCGCACCGGGCGGGGGGCGCCGTTCGCCGAACTGCTCGGCAAGGTGTTCACCGGGGTCCCCGCGCAGCGCCGGGCGGCGGCCAACCGGGCCGGCATGCGGGCGACCCTGGCGCGGATCCGGCAGTCGCTCACCGCCTGACGGCCGGCCCGGGACGCTCCCTAGTCGAGGAACAGCCCGCGGGACGCCGCCGAGTGCTCGATGGCCTCCAACCGCGCCTCGGCACCGGGGAGTTCGTCGCACATGGTCTGCAGCAGCACCCGGCCGAGCATCATCGGCGCGCAGGCCGTGTCGAAGACCAGTCCGGTGCCGACGGCGGCCGGCAGCATCAGGTCGGAGAGCTTGGCGACCGGCGCGAAGACGCTGTCGGCCACCGTGATGACGGTCAGTCCGCACTCGCGGGCCACCGCCAGGGCGTCCATCAGCTCACGCGGGTAGCGCGGCAGCGCGAAGCAGAGCAGTACGCCCGCGCCCGCCGCGGCGGCCTGTTCGAGGCGGTCGGCGAGCATGCTGCCGCCCTCGTCGAGCAGCCGGATGTCCGGATGCACCTTGGCGGCGAAGTACGCGAAGCCGCGCGCCTGCGCGGAGGCGGCCCGCAGGCCGAGGACGGGCAGCGGGCGGGAGGCGGCGAGCAGCCGGGCGGCGCGGGTGATGGGCTCGGGGTCGGCGAGCAGTTCGGCGAGGTGGCGCAGGTGCTCGATCTCGGCGAGCACGGCCTGCTGGTGCTCGTTGCGGACGGCGTCGGCCGGCGTCTCCGGGGCGGCGGCCTCGCCGGCGCCGAGTTCGCGCAGCTGCTTGCGCAGCGCCGGATAGCCGTCGTAGCCGAGGGCCACCGCGAAACGGGTCACCGAGGGCTGGCTGACGCCCGCGAGTTCGGCGACCTCGACGCTGGAGAGGAACGGCGCCTCGGTGGCGTGCCGCACCAGCGAGTGGGCGATCCGCCGCTGGGTGGGGGTGAGCCGGTGGCCCTCGAAGAGCTGGAGCAGCCGGGCGGAGGGACCGACCGGGCCGGCTTCGTCGGTGGCGGTCATGGCGGTACCTCCGGATGCGAGCTGTTCGGATGACTGTGCAGCAGCGGGCGGCCGCTGGCAAAGACGTCTCGTACGACGGAACGCCGGGCGAGACGCCCGGAATGCGGACCAGCACGGGCCGCGGCCGGTCTCGGGGTGACCCTGAAATCCCCCTGAGTCCGCCCTGAATCCCGGCGAACGGGTGGACCGGCCCGGCCCGGCGGGCGCAGGCTGGTGTCCATGGACACTCGTCAGGACGACCTGCGGCGCGATCTGGACGCCACGCTGCAGGCCCGCAAGGAGCTCGGCAAGGAGTACGAGTCGGAGCTCGTCGACTCCTTCCTCTCCCGGCTCGACGCCAGGCTCGACGCCCGGGTGGAGCGCCGGGTCGCCGAGCGGCTCGGTCCGGCCGACGGGTACGGCCACCCGACCGGGGCCGGCCGGCCCTACGGCCGGTCGGGGTACGGGCACGGTCCGCACCGTTCCGGCCGTTCGGCGATCCGGCTGCCGATCGTCTCCCTGGCGCTGGGCATCCCGCTGTCCGGCATCGCCGGTGGTTCCGGCGGGTTCTGGGGCCTGCTGGTCTGCTGGGGCGGCATCGTCGGCGTCAACGTCTCCGCCGCACTGGCCGAGCGCGTCGAGCAGCGGCGCCACGCGGACGCCCCGAAGAGCGAGTGGGACTAGGCGCTGATCCCTCGTCACCCGTCCCACCCGCTGCGCGCGGTCCGTCCGGTCGTCAGGCCAGCGGCCCGGTGACCTGCTCGACCGCCCGCACCAGCTCGCCGGAGGCGACCAGCGCGGCGGCGGCCTCCAGGTCCGGCGACAGGAAGCGGTCGCGCCCGGCGCCGCCCACCCCGGCGGCGCGGGCGGCGGCCATCGCGGCGGCGGTGGCCGGGGCCGGTTCGCCACTGGCGCCGGCCTGCCGGCGGATCTCCAGGGCCCGCGCGGCGGCGGTGAGTTCGACGGCGAGGATGCGCCCGAGGTTGTCCACCGCCTGGCGCAGCTTGCGGGCCGCCGACCAGCCCATCGAGACGTGGTCCTCCTGCATGGCCGAGGAGGGGATGGAGTCGACCGAGGCCGGCACGGCGAGCCGCTTGTTCTCGCTGACCAGGGCCGCCTGGGTGTACTGGGCGATCATCAGACCGGAGTCCACGCCCGGGTCGTCGGCCAGGAAGGCCGGCAGGCCGTGCGAGCGGGCCTTGTCGAGCAGCCGGTCGGTGCGGCGCTCGGAGATCGAGCCGAGGTCGGCGGCGGCGATGGCGAGGAAGTCCAGCACGTAGGCGACCGGGGCGCCGTGGAAGTTGCCGTTGGACTCGACCCGGCCGTCCGGCAGCACCACCGGGTTGTCGACCGAGGCGGCCAGCTCGCGGGAGGCGACCAGCTCGGCGTGCGCGAGGGTGTCGCGGCCCGCGCCGGCCACCTGCGGGGCGCAGCGGACCGAGTAGGCGTCCTGGACGCGCGGGGCGTCGTCCTGGTGGTGGCCGGTGAGGCCGGAGCCCCGGAGCACGGCCAGCATGTTGGCGGCGGACAGCGCCTGGCCGGGGTGCGGGCGGATCGGGGCATGCAGCTCGGGCGCGAGCACCTTGTCGGTGCCGAGCAGCGCCTCCAGGGTCATCGCGGCGGTGATGTCGGCGGTGGTGAACAGGCGCCGCAGGTCGGCGATGGCCATGACGAGCATGCCGAGCATGCCGTCGGTGCCGTTGATGAGGGCGAGGCCCTCCTTCTCCAGCAGTTCGACGGGCTCGATGCCGGCGGCGGCGAGCAGTTCGCCGGCGGGCTTCTCGACGCCGTCGGGGCCGGTCGCCACGCCCTCGCCCATGAGGACGAGCGCGCAGTGCGAGAGCGGCGCGAGGTCGCCGGAGCAGCCGAGCGAGCCGAACTCGCGGACCACCGGGGTGATGCCGGCGTTGAGGATCGCGGCCATCGTCCCGGCGACCAGCGGGCGCACGCCGGTGCGGCCGCTGGCGAGGGTCTTCATGCGCAGGAACATCAGCGCGCGGACGACCTCGCGTTCGACCACCGGGCCCATCCCGGCGGCGTGCGAGCGCACCAGCGAGCGCTGCAGCTGGGCGCGCAGCTCGGGGCTGATGTGCCGCACGGCGAGGGCGCCGAAGCCGGTGGAGACGCCGTAGACGGGGCGCGGTTCGGCGGCCAGGGCGTCGATCCGGGCCCGTGAGGCCGCCATCTCGGCGAGCGCGTCGGGCCCGATCTCGACCCGGGCGTTCCCCCGGGCGACGGCCAGCACGTCCTCGGCGCTGACGTCGGCCTTGCCGACCTGGACGAGCGGCGCGTGGGGGGCCGCAGCACTGTGCATATCCATATGCATCATCTCAGCAGGTGAATGAAGATATGACAACCATCTTGGTGCGGTTGACAGTCGACCACCGCACCGGCCGGTCAGCAGGATTTTCGAATATCCCGCCCGGTGACGCACGCTGTGGGGAGAGGCGGACGGCGCGGGGCCGGGCGCGGCGGGCGGAGAGGCGGACCAGGCGATGACGCGGGCGACGGCACGGCGGCGGGTGCTCCGGCTGCGCGGGGACGGGCGCACCACCCGGCCGGACGCGCTGGCCGCCGAGGAGCCGCTGGAGATCCGGCTCGGCGGCGAACCGCTCACCGTCACCATGCGCACCCCCGGCCAGGACTTCGACCTGGTGGCCGGGTTCCTGGTCGGCGAGGGGATCGTCCGCACCGGCGAGGACCTCGCGGCGCTGCGCTACTGCGCCGGCACCGACGAGAACGGCGCCAACACCTACAACGTGGTCGACGCGACGCCGCGCGGCGCCCGGCCCCTGCCGCTCTCCGCGCACCGCAACCTGCTCACCACCAGCGCCTGCGGCCTGTGCGGGCGCGACACCGTGGACGCGGTGCGCACCCAGGTGCACCACCCGGTCGGCGACGACCCGCTGACCGTCCCGCCCGCGCTGCTGTACGGGCTGCCGGACCGGCTGCGCGCCGCCCAGCGGACCTTCGACTCGACCGGCGGCCTGCACGCCGCCGGCCTGTTCGACGGCCGCAGCGGCGAGCTGCTCTGCGCCCGCGAGGACGTCGGGCGGCACAACGCGGTGGACAAGGTGGTCGGCTGGGCGCTGCGCGAGGGCCGGCTGCCGCTGACCGGGCACGTGCTGCTGGTCAGCGGCCGGGCCTCGTTCGAGCTGACCCAGAAGGCGGCACTGGCCGGCGTCCCGCTGCTGGCCGCGGTCTCGGCGCCGTCCTCGCTCGCCGTGGACCTCGCCAAGGAACTGGGCCTGACCCTGGTCGGCTTCCTGCGCGGCGAGGGCGCCAACGTCTACACCCGCCCCGACCGGATCGCCTGAGCGGCCGCCCGGGCGGGGCTCACCGCAGCTCCGCCTCGACGAGGTCCGCCGCGCGCGCCGTGCCGCCCTCGGCCCGGGCCTCGGCGCGCACCTCGGCGAGGCGGGCGGCCACCGCCGGATCGCCGGTCAGCTCCAGCAGCGCGGCGCGCAGCGCGGCGCCCGTCGCGTCGTCGGTGTCCAGCCGCCGGGCGACGCCGAGCGCCACCAGCGAGTCCGCGTTGGCGAACTGGTCGACGGCCTGCGGCACCGCGATCATCGGCACGCCGTGGTACAGGCCCTCGCTCGCGCCGCCGGTGCCGGCGTGGGTGACGAAGGCGTCGGCCTGCGCCAGCACGTCGAACTGCGGCACCCAGCGGTGCACCTCGACGTTGGCCGGCACCTCGCCCAGCGCGGCGAGGTCGGTGTGCCGGCCGATCTGCAGCACGACGTGCCAGCCGGGCAGATCGCCGAAGGCCGCCAGGCACTCCCGGTAGAAGGCCGGCCGGTCGGTGAAGGCCGAGCCGAGCGAGACCAGCAGCACCTTCCCGGCGCCCTCGGGCCGCTGCCAGCGGCCCTGGTGCGCGCGGTCGCCGAAGCACTGGCCGACGAAGGTGATCCGGGCGGGGTCGACCCGGTCCGCGTGGGGCTGCAGCGCCCGCGGGATCAGCGCGAGCGCGCGCTCGGGGCGGTTCTTGAACCGCTCGACGTCCCGGACGGCGGCGCCGGTTTCGGCCAGCCAGTCGGCGAACCGCCGGTAGTGTTCGGGGCCGCCGGGGCCGTTGCGCAGCGCCTCGAACACCCCGGCGAGGTCCTGCTCGATGCCCTCCCAGCCGACCATGGTGGGCGAGAGCTGGACCACCGGCACGCCGTGGCCCTCGGCCACCGCCCGGGCGGCGAAGGCGCCGATGTCGTGGAGCACGAGGTCGGGACGGTCCTCGGCGAAGAGCTCGCGGAGCACCGGGGTCATGGCCAGGGCGTCGTCGAGGAAGACGTCCTGGACGGCGACCGGGTCCTCCGGCCACCCCGAGGGGTCGTCGCCGAGCGGCAGCGCCGTCGGGTAGGGGACGAGCGTGGCGCCCGTGGCGGCGACGGTCCCGGCGAAGGACGGGTCGTTGACGTAGCTGACCCGGTGGCCCCGGGCGACGAGTTCGGTGATCAGGGCGAGGCTCGGGTTGACGTGGCCGTGGGCCGGGATGGAGGCCATGACGATGTGGGCGGAGCGGCGGGTCATCGCGTGATTCCTCTCGATGGTGCGAGACGAGACGGTTCGTCTCGCTGAAGTTCCCTCAGCATGCTCCGCCCGGGAGTCGCTGTCAAGACGATACGGATCGTCTCGCCACATTTGTAGGATGGCCGCCATGGCCAGACAGCAGAACGCCCCCGACCCCAGCCGCCGCAGCGAGCAGAGCCGCACGGCGATCCTCACCGCCGCCGCCGGGCTCGTCGCCGAGATCGGCTTCGGCAAGCTCACCATCGAGAAGATCGCCGCCCGCGCCGGCGTCGGCAAGCAGACCATCTACCGCTGGTGGCCGTCGAAGGGCGCCGTCGTCTTCGACGCCTTCCTCGCCGCCAACGAGAACGCCTCCGGCAGCCTCGCCCTCCCCGACACCGGCGACCTCGGCGAGGACCTGCGGACCGTCCTGCGGCTCACCGCCCTCGAACTCGCCGACCCCGCCTTCAACCGCACCGGCCGCGCCCTGACCGCCGAGGTCCTCACCGACCCCGATCTGCTGCGCGAGTACCGCGAGCGGCTCCTCGACCCGCTGCTGGAGGTCACCCGCGACCGCCTGCGGGCCGCCCGGGAGGCCGGGCAGCTGCGGGCGGACGCGGACCTCGACCTCGCCGTCGAACTCCTCTACGGCCCGCTGTACTACCGCTGGCTGCACGGCCTCGGACCGCTGGACGCCGGCTACGCGGACCGGGTGGTGACGGCCCTGCTCGGCGCGCTCGGCCCCACCGGCGGCTGAGCCGCGCCCCGGCTCAGGACCGGCTGCGGCGCCGCAGCACCAGCACCACGGCGATGATCACGGCGATCACCACCAGCACCACGACGACGCCGATGATCAGGCCGATGAACTTGCCGATGCCCTTCTTCTTTTTCTTCTTCTTGGACTTGTCCTTGGCCAGCCGGGTGGTGTCGTGCCGGTCCGCCGCCGCCCCGGGCCGGCCGGCCTGCGCCGCGTGGACCGCGCCGCCCGCCACCGCGCCCGCCGCCTGCGCGCCCGCCGCCTCCGCAGCCGCCGTGCCCGCCGCGCCGACCGTGCTCACCGCCGCCGTCCGCGGCGCGGCGCCGGCCGCCGAGGCCGCCGGAGCCGCGGCCAGCGCGGTGCCGCCGAACGCGAGCACCCCCGAGAGAACCAGACCCGTCAACCGAGCGCGCACAGGAATCAACCCCCGACATCCGATCCGGCGGCGCCCCGACGGCCCGCCGACCGCCGACACCCTCCCACCGCGCACCCCGCCGCGCCCACCCCCACGACCGGACCGCGACCGGCTCGGAACACACCGGTCACCGAAGCGCCACACTCCCGGCCCCCGGCGGCCGGGCCCGCTCAGCCCTCCGGCGGCGAGGCGGGGCCCGCCAGGGCCACCGCGACCAGGGCGCGCAGCGCGGCCGCCACCTGGCCGAGCGGCAGCGTGGCGTCGTCGGCGAACAGCTCCAGCAGCCAGCCGCCCGCCGCGTTCCGGCCGCCGGCCGCGACCATCCCCCGGTAGCCGGAGACCACCAGCATCGCCTCCTCCGCCGGATCGTTGCCCGCCGCGCCCGCACGCAGCGCGAAGGCACCGCCGCGCACCGCCCGCCGCGTCATCGGGTAGTGGCGCAGGTCGAACACCGCGTCCGGGGCCTCGATCTGGGCCCGCTGGGTCTCCGCCCGGCTGCTGCTCGGCCCGCTGGTCATCCGGTAGACGGCGTGCCGGGCGGTGCGCATCAGCTGCGAGCCGGGCGGCACGTAGGAGATCCACCAGCCGACCGCGTCCAGCAGCCGGGCCGAGGTCTCGGCGACGATCGCGAGCTTGCCGATGGTGTCGGCCGGGTGCACGGCCCGCACCGCGCCCTGCCGGTCGAGCGCGGCGAGCACCGCCGTGAGCAGCTGCCCCGGGTCGGCGCTGTGCGCGGCGCCGCGGAACCGCCGCCGGTCCCCGGCCCCGGCCCGGCCGCCGGGGCGGAAGCGGCCGTCGCCGCGGTGCTGCGGGTCGGCGGCGTCGGCGAGCAGGACCGTCGGGTCGGGGGCGAACCCGGGACCGTGGCTGCGCCCGGCCACCACCGGGTGGGCGGCCCGGGCGGCCTTGGCCCGGTACTGGGCGGCGTCGGCGAGCCGGAACAGCCGGTCGGCGGTGGTGACGGGGCCGATCGAGTCACCGGTGGAGGCGACGCCGCAGGCCACGCCCTCGCCCTCGGACAGGGCCAGCGCCCGCGCGCACAGCTCCTCGGCGACGGCCACCACCTCGTCCGCCTTCTGTCCCTCGACGAGCAGGCAGAACTCGTCGCCGCCGAGCCGGGCGGCGAGGCTGCCGGGGAGCTTGGCGGCGGCCAGCGACAACTGGTGGGCGAAGCGCTCCAGCAGCCGGTCGCCGACCTCGTGGCCGAGCTGGTCGTTGACCCGCTTGAGGCCGTTGACGTCGCAGACCACCAGGGAGACGACGGTGTTGTCCCGGTTGTGCGCGGCCAGCGCGGCCTCCAGCCGGGCGTCCACCGCGCGCCGGTTGGCGAGGCCGGTGAGCGGGTCGGAGAAGGCGAGCTTGCGCAGATCGGCGAGGCGTTCGGTCTGGGCGAGACCGGCCGAGATCTGGGCGGCCAGCAGGGTCGCGTAGTCGGCGTCGGCCTCGGTGAAGGCGGGCATCCCGGCGGAGCGGGCGAGGTAGAGCTCGCCCCAGGCCTGCCCGTGCAGCACGATCGGCGCGACCACGCAGCAGGCCCGGCCGCGCCGGCGCAGCGCGGCGGCGCGCTCCTGGCAGTACGCGCCCGCGGTCGGGTGCGCGTGCCCGGCGTGCGGCTGGCTGTTGTCGGCGGTCTGCACCCAGGCGCGGGGCAGCCGGCCGGTGGTCCAGCGCTCCTCCAGGTACGTGACGATCTCCGGGAAGTCGGCCACCGGGTAGGACTCGTCCTCGGGCAGCTCCTCCTCCCCGGGGGCGAGCTCGCCGTGGTTGACCAGCACCCGCAGCCGGCCGGACTCGCGGTCCCAGACCGAGACGGCGGCCATCGTCGCACCGAGCGCCCCGGTGGCCCGGGCGGCGGCGGCCCGGACGGCCTCCAGCGGGGTGAGGGCGCCGGCCATGTCCTGGGCGAGCTCGACCACGGCGCGCAGCCGTGCGTCGGTGGCGGGACCGTCCTCGGGGGCCGCCCCGGGCTCGGGGACGGTGGGCGGCTGCTGGGTCCGGCCGCGGTCCGTCATGATCGCCTCACTGCTCACCGGCTCGCCTCGCTCCCTGTGCCCGGTGCTGCCCGTGGTCCGCCCGGACCGTGGTCCGCCCGGACACCCGTGCCCGCTCCCGCCCGTCCGGCAGCGCCGCCCCTGCGGCCGGCCGCACCGGGCGCCTGCACCAAGACTATGGCGGTTTCGTTCGGTTTCGCCCCGTTTGCGGCTTCGCACCCGCCGAGGCCGCACCGTCGTCCGCCCCTCGGCGTGTCGCACCGCCCCCGGCCGGGCGCACCGGCCCCCGGGCACCACGGCCCGGGTCGGTCAGGGGGTCCGCCGGGAGAGCAGCCAGGGTTCGACCAGGCCGAGCCCGCGCACCGGCCGGCGCCACATCGGCTGCAGGTTGAACCGGTGGGCGGGGTCCGCCCCCGGGCCCGGCGGGCCGGCCGGCGGCAGCCCGGCCGCCGCCGACAGCGCCTCGGCCAGCCCGGGGCCGTCCGCGTCGGGCGGCGCGACGCTGCCGTTCTGGTCCAGCGCGGCCGCGAACTCCCCGTCGATCAGCACCGCGTCCTTGGGCGCGATGGAGGTGAGCCGGCTGGCCAGGTTGACCGTGGTGCCGAACACGTCGCCCATCCGCGAGGTGACCGTGCCGAAGGCCATGCCGACCCGCAGCGCGGGGATGGTGTCGTCCTCGGCCAGCGCCTCGACGAGGCCGAGCGCGATCCCGGCGGCGGTCACCGGGTCCTCGGAGACGAAGAGGATCTCGTCGCCGAGCGTCTTGATCACCCGGCCGCCCTGGCCGACGATGAGGTCGGAGCAGGTGTTCTCGAAGGTCTCGACGAGTTCGCCGAGCTCCTCCTCCTCCAGCCGCCGCGACAGCCGGGTGAAGCCGACCAGGTCGGCGAAGCCGACGGCGAGCCGGCCGCTGGTGATCTCGTTGTCCTCGGCGGCCTGCACCACCCGGCCGGTGACGGCGGCCAGCTGCCGCCGCCAGACGTACACCAGGAACTGCTCCAGCTCCGGCAGCAGCAGCTCGACCAGCGGGTAGGCGACGTCGGCGCGGGTCAGGCCGGGTTCGACGGACTGGGTGAGGTTCTCCAGGAAGGTGTCCATCTGCCAGCCCGCCAGCCGGGCCGTGGTCTGGCCGGTGGACCGGGCCACCTGGATCGCCATCGACTCGCTCAGCAGCCCGGACTCCACCAGGCCGGCCAGCCGGCGCAGGGCGATCACGTCGCCGTCGGTCAGCGCCCGGGACTGCCCGATGTCCGGGAAGCCCATCGCCCGCCAGAAACGGGTGGCCAGTTCCATCGGGACGTCGGCGGCCCGGGCGGCCTGGTACGGGGTGTAGCGGCGCGGTGCGTCCAGGATCAGGCGTTCGAGGTCGAGGGCGACGGTCTGGTCGTCGGAGCCCGCCGGGCCGCCGTTGCCTCCGGCGCCGGTGCCGCCGCCGTTGCTGCCGTCCTCTGCCACCGGTCCGTCCCCGTGCGGTCGCCGCACTCGCCTCGTGTCCTGCGTGCCCGGCGCGCCCGCCACCCGGCGGGCAGTGGCGCGCCTCACACTGCTGCCAGGTGGAATGTTCGCACGGAATCGCGCGATCCGGGGCATCCGCCCGGGTCAAGGGGAGGTAAGGGGACGCACGGGGCGCCCGCCCGGCGCACGGCACCGGCTCCCACCCGGCGCGCGGCGCCGGCTACTCCCCCGCGCGCGGCTCCGGGCGCACGTGGACGACGTCCCCCGCGCCGACCGCCCGCCGGGTGCCGTCCGGGGTGCGGATCACCAATCGGCCGTCACCGTCGACCGCGACCGCCTCGCCGCGCAGTTCGCGGTCGCCGGGCAGCAGCACCTTCACCGGCCGCCCCAGCGTGGTGCAGCGGTCCGCGTACGCGCGCAGCAGACCGCTGGTGTGCGGGTCGCCGGCGGCGGCCGTCCACTCCCCGTACAGCTCGGCGAACTCCCGCAGCAGGGCGCGCAGCAGGGTGGACCGGTCGGTGACGGCGGCGCCGGCCAGCGCGAGCGAGGCGGCGGTGGGGACGGGCAGTTCGGCGGCGCGCAGCGAGACGTTGAGGCCGAGGCCGGCGACCACCGCGCCGCCGCCCAGCTCGGTGAGGATGCCGCCGAGCTTGCGCTCCGCGCCGTCGATCTCCACCTGGAGGTCGTTGGGCCACTTCAGGCCGACCTCGACCTCGGCGACCCGGCGCAGCGTGCTCGCGGCGGCGACGCCGACCAGGATCGGCAACCAGCCGTACCGTTCGACGGGTACCTCGTCCGGGCGAAGCAGGACGGAGAGGAAGAGACCGGAGCGGGCGGGGGCGCTCCACCGGCGTTCGAGCCGGCCGCGCCCGGAGTTCTGGGCCTCGGCGACCAGCACCGCGCCCTGCGGGGCGCCCTCGCGGGCACGGGCGGCGAGGTCGGTGTTGGTGGATCCGGTCTCCTCGACGACGTCGATCGAGGTCCAGAGCCCGCCGGGCTTCAGCAGGTCCCGGCGGAGCGCGGCGGCGTCCAGCGGCGGGCGGTCCAGGTCGGTCCACGGCGACGGCCCGGCATGGCCGAGGCCGCGCAGTCCGCTGCGGCGGGGGGTGTCGGAGGTCATGCGGCTCACCCTAGAACGGCGACGGGCGCGGGAGGCCGTAGGCCGTCCCATCGTCCCCCACCCCGGCGTCGACCACACTGTGTCGCTGGCCATAACGCCCGGACATTACGCGGGCCGTCCGCCCTGGCTACGCTACTCGACGGTAGTTCGTTGTGCCGCCCTGCACCCCTCGTCCGCGCCGGCCCCCACCCGGCCCGCGCGCCCCCGAAAACAGGTCGCGGCCCAGGATGCAGGGAGAGCCACCGGAATGACCGACGCGCCGTACGACCCGCACACCACCGCCGGCAAGCTCGCCGACCTCCGGCGCAGGATCGACGAGGCGGTGCACTCCGGCTCCGCCACGTCGGTGGAGAAGCAGCACGCCAAGGGCAAGCTGACGGCCCGCGAGCGGGTCGCGGAGCTGCTGGACGAGGACTCCTTCGTCGAGTTCGACGAGTTCGCCCGGCACCGCTCCACCAACTTCGGCCAGGAGAAGAACCGGCCCTACGGCGACGGCGTGGTCACCGGCTACGGCACCGTCGACGGCCGTCAGGTCGCCGTGTTCGCCCAGGACTTCACGGTCTTCGGCGGCTCGCTCGGCGAGGTGTTCGGCGAGAAGATCGTCAAGGTCATGGACTTCGCGCTGAAGACCGGCTGCCCGGTCATCGGCATCAACGACTCGGGCGGCGCCCGGATCCAGGAGGGCGTGGTCTCGCTCGGCCTGTACGGCGAGATCTTCCGCCGCAACGTGCACGCCTCCGGGGTGATCCCGCAGATCTCGCTGATCATGGGCCCCTGCGCGGGCGGCGCGGTCTACTCCCCCGCCATCACCGACTTCGTGGTGATGGCCGACCGGACCTCCCACATGTTCATCACCGGCCCCGACGTGATCAAGACCGTCACCGGCGAGGACGTCGCGATGGAGGAGCTGGGCGGCGCGCGCACCCACAACACCAAGTCCGGCAACGCGCACTACCTGGCCACGGACGAGAAGGAGGCGATCGAGTACGTCAAGAGCCTGCTGTCGTACCTGCCCTCCAACAACCTCTCCGACCCGCCGTCGTTCCCGGAGGAGGCGGACCTCTCCGTCACCGACGAGGACCTCGAACTCGACACCCTGGTACCGGACTCGGCGAACCAGCCGTACGACATCCACCGGGTGATCGAGCACGTCCTCGACGACGGCGAGTTCCTGGAGACCCAGCCGCTGTACGCGGGCAACATCGTCACCGGCTTCGGCCGGGTCGAGGGCCACCCGGTCGGCGTCGTCGGCAACCAGCCGATGGACCTGGCGGGCTGCCTGGACATCGCCGCCAGCGAGAAGGCCGCGCGCTTCATCCGCACCTGCGACTCGTTCAACATCCCGGTGATCACCTTCGTCGACGTGCCCGGCTTCCTGCCCGGCACCGAGCAGGAGTGGGACGGCATCATCCGGCGCGGCGCCAAGCTGATCTACGCCTACGCCGAGGCGACCGTGCCGCTGATCACCGTGATCACCCGCAAGGCCTTCGGCGGCGCGTACGACGTCATGGGCTCCAAGCACCTGGGCGCCGACCTCAACCTGGCCTGGCCGACGGCGCAGATCGCCGTGATGGGCGCGCAGGGCGCGGTCAACATCCTGCACCGGCGGGAGATCGCCGAGGCGGAGGCGGCCGGGAGCGCCGACGAGAAGCGGGCCGAGCTGATCGCCTCCTACGAGGACACCCTGCTCAACCCGTACCTGGCCGCCGAGCGCGGCTACGTGGACGCCGTCATCGCGCCGAGCGAGACCCGCCGGCACATCGTCCGCGGGCTGCGCGCGCTGCGCGGCAAGCGCGAGGTGCTGCCGCCGAAGAAGCACGGCAACATTCCGCTGTAGTGGCCGGCCCCGGAGGACCGCGAGAGGATTGACCATGGCCCCGATCCACGTGCTGCACGGGCAGCCGACCCCCGAGGAGCTGGCCGCCGTCCTGGCGGTGGTCCAGGCCCGGGCCGCCGCCGCGCAGGCCGCCGCCGAGGCCGCCCGCCGGGCCGGCGCCGGCCCGGACTCCGCCTGGAACGACCGCGCGCGCCGGATGCGCGCCACCCCGCGCCCGGGCGTCAACGCCTGGCGCACCTCCGGCTGGGCCGGGTAGCGCCGGCCGCCGCCCGCCGGACGGACGTGCGCGGTGCCACGGGCGACCTCGCAGGGTGCACGTCCCCCCGAGCCGCTCCGCACGAGGGCGGAGCGGCTCCCCACGGCGGCCCCGGGCGGCGGCACCGGGCGTCGAGACCGGGCGGCGGCACCGGGCGACTTCGCGGTGCCGCCGCTCCGCGGGGTTCGCGGCGAGCGCCCGGCAAGGCCCGGATTGCCCCGAAAGCTGAGTACGGATACTCAGGCGCTCCGGCCGCCCGCCGGAGCACCCTGGAACGATGCTCTGGTCAGACCCACGCGACGAGCCCTCCCCGGAAGCCCGGCGGATGCAGCGCAAGCTGCACCGGGCCGGCCATGTGCTCGCCGTCCTCGCCCTGTTGATCGCCGTTCTGCTGATGATCTGACGATCGCTGGACGGGCCGCCCCGGGCGCCCCTCTACCCTGGTGGGCATGACCGACCGCCGCACCCTCGTCCTCGCCTCCGCCTCCCCCGCCCGCCTCGGGCTGCTGCGCCAGGCGGGCCTCGACCCGCGCGTGGTGGTCAGCGGCGTCGACGAGGACGCGCTCACCGCCCCCACCCCCGGCGCCCTCGCGCTCGTCCTCGCCGAGGCCAAGGCCGAGGCCGTCGCCGCCGGCCTCACCGACGGGGAGCTGGTCATCGGCTGCGACTCCGTGCTGGAGCTGGACGGCCTGGCCCTCGGCAAGCCCGCCGACGAGGCCGAGGCACTGGCCCGCTGGCAGTCGATGCGCGGCCGGGCCGGCGTGCTGCGCACCGGCCACTGCGTGATCGACACCGCCGGCGGCCGGCAGGCCTCCGCCACCGCCTCCACCACCGTGCGCTTCGGCACCCCGGACGACGCCGAGGTCGCCGCCTACATCGCCACCGGCGAACCGCTGCACGTGGCGGGCGCGTTCACCCTGGACGGCCGCTCGGCGCCGTTCGTCGAGGGCATCGACGGCGACCCGGGCAACGTCATCGGCCTCTCGCTGCCGCTGCTGCGCACCCTGCTCGCCGAGCTGGACCTGCGGATCACCGATCTCTGGGCCTGACCGCCCTGGCCCTGGAGCGGGCGCCGGCCCCGCCGGAGCCCGCCGGGACGAACGGCACGATTGTCGCCGACCACCCCGCCCACGGGCCGGCGGTGAGGCACCCTGGAGGAGCATCCGGGGCGACACCACCGCCCCGGCGCGACGGGGGAGGTGGCGGGCGGGATGACCGACGGTCTGCTCAACGTGCTGCTGGGCCTGCTGGCCGGCGCGATCAGTGCCGCGCTCGGCTGGCTCGGCCAGAGCCTGCGCCGCAGGCACCGGCTGGAACGGGCCCGGGCCTTCCTCGGCCTGCCGGCCGGCAGCGAGTGCCTGATCGTGGTCAACCGCAGCATCGGCGCCGGGGCGCACCCCCGGACGGTCACCCGGCGCGACGCCTACGCGCTGATGGAACTGGCCGCCCTGGTGAAGGAGTGCGGCGCGCACGCCGACCTGGTCGCCCACGACGCCGCGCCGCGCGGGCTCGGCACCCGCACCGAACTCTGCTTCGGCGGCCCGGTCTCCAACGAGCGGATGGCCGCCCACCTGGCCTGGGGCCTGCCCGGGGTGACGATCTCCAGCGACCACGCCCGCCCGGACAACACCATCACTGTCGGCGGCCGCTCCTACGCCGCCGATCCGCAGGCCGGCGAGTACGTGCTGCTGGCCCGGCTGGCCACCCCCGGGGACGGCCGCCCGGTCTTCCTGATCTCCGGCCAGACCGGCATCGCCAACCACGCCGGGGTCCGCCACCTGGTGACCCACCACCGGCGGCTGGCCCGCCGGTACGGCACGGACGGCACCTTCGCGCTGCTGCTCAAGGTGGTCAACCCGGCCGCCTACGGCCCCGACGTCGTCGAGCGGGTCGCCGACGTCACCGCCCCGGCCCTGGAGCGCGCGCCGGCCCCGCCGGAGCCCGCCGGGCCGCCGCCCCGGGCCGCCGCACCCGCCGCCGGCGCCTGAGCCCGGCGCTCGGAGCGCTCCCGACCGGATGTGGCCAACACCACCGCCGCGCCACGCCGCCCCGTCACCGAGCGCGAGCGCCGGGCCGCCGTCGACGTACCTGCCACGACCTGCGAGGACTCCCGCCGGGCCGCCCGGCACCCGTCCGAGCGCATCACCCTCCGTGTGGGATAGTTCACAACCTGGGGCTACTCGCCGGTACTGCCCAGGAATCCATAAACTCGACGAGGTTCAAGAAGGGAGCCACAGTGCGCAAGGTGCTCATCGCCAACCGCGGGGAAATCGCCGTCCGCGTCGCCCGGGCCTGCTCGGACGCCGGTATCGCCAGCGTCGCCGTCTACGCCGAGCCGGACCGGGATGCGCTGCACGTCCGCGCGGCCGACGAGGCTTACGCGCTGGGCGGCGACACCCCCGGCACCAGCTACCTGGACATCGCCAAGGTCCTCCAGGCCGCCGCCGACTCGGGTGCGGACGCCGTCCACCCCGGCTACGGCTTCCTGTCGGAGAACGCCGACTTCGCCCAGGCCGTGATCGACGCGGGCCTCACCTGGATCGGCCCGCCGCCGCAGGCCATCCGCGACCTCGGCGACAAGGTGACCGCCCGGCACGTGGCGCAGCGCGCCGGTGCCCCGCTGGTGGCCGGTACGCCGGACCCGGTCGCGGGTGCCGACGAGGTCGTCGCGTTCGCCCGGGAGCACGGCCTGCCGGTCGCCATCAAGGCGGCGTTCGGCGGCGGCGGCCGCGGCCTGAAGGTCGCCCGCACGCTGGAGGAGATCCCGGAGCTGTACGACTCCGCGGTGCGCGAGGCGGTCGCCGCCTTCGGCCGCGGCGAGTGCTTCGTCGAGCGCTACCTGGACAACCCGCGGCACGTGGAGACCCAGTGCCTGGCCGACAAGCACGGCAACGTGGTGGTCGTCTCGACCCGTGACTGCTCGCTGCAGCGCCGCCACCAGAAGCTGGTCGAGGAGGCCCCCGCGCCGTTCCTGACCCCGGAGCAGAACGCCGAGCTGTACCGGGCGTCGAAGGCCATCCTGAAGGAGGCCGGCTACGAGGGCGCCGGGACCTGCGAGTTCCTGGTGGCGCTGGACGGCACGATCTCCTTCCTGGAGGTCAACACCCGTCTGCAGGTGGAGCACCCGGTCACCGAGGAGGTCACCGGGATCGACCTGGTCCGCGAGATGTTCCGGATCGCGGACGGCGAGGAGCTCGGCTACGGCGACCCGGAGGTGCGCGGTCACTCGTTCGAGTTCCGCATCAACGGTGAGGACCCGGGCCGCAACTTCCTGCCCGCCCCGGGCACGGTGACGCTGTTCGCGCCGCCGTCCGGCCCGGGTGTGCGGCTGGACTCGGGCGTGGAGACCGGTTCGGTGATCGGCCCGGCCTGGGACTCGCTGCTGGCGAAGCTGGTCGTGTCCGGCCGGGACCGCAAGCAGGCGCTGGAGCGGGCGCGGCGCGCGCTGGCGGAGTTCAGGGTCGAGGGCATGGCGACGGCCATCCCGTTCCACCGGGCGGTCGTCACGGACCCGGCGTTCGCGCCGGAGGTGCACGGCGGTGACGGGCCGTTCAAGGTCTTCACCCGGTGGATCGAGACCGAGTTCGAGAACACCATCCCCGCGTTCGCCGGTACGGCCGGCGAGGGCGAGGAGGCGGAGGGCCGGGAGACCGTGGTCGTCGAGGTCGGCGGCAAGCGGATCGAGGTCTCGCTGCCGTCCTCGCTGGGCGTCGCGGCCGCTCCGGCCGCCGGTGCCGGGGCCGCGAAGGCCAAGCGCCGGGTGGGGGCGAAGAAGGCCGGTTCGGCGGTCAGCGGTGACACGCTGGCGTCGCCGATGCAGGGCACCATCGTGAAGGTCGCGGTCGAGGAGGGCCAGGTCGTCGCGGAGGGCGAGCTGATCGTCGTCCTGGAGGCGATGAAGATGGAGCAGCCGCTGAACGCGCACAAGGCGGGCACCGTCGTCGGCCTCAAGGCCGAGGTGGGGGCGAGCGTCTCCAGCGGTGCGGCGCTCTGCGAGATCAAGGACTGACGCGTCCCGCGTCCTCCGCCGCCGGTCCGTACACCTTCGGGTGTGCGGACCGGTCGTGTTTCCGGCGGTGGATCAGGTGCGGCGCGGGTCCTGTGAGGGTGCGGCGCGGGCCCTGCGCGGGTGCGGGGCCGGACGGGCGTGACCGGAGGTCAGCGTCCGCGCTGGAGGCCGAGTTCGGCGAGCCTGGCGGGCAGCGGTCCGCCCGGGCCCGCCGGCCCGCCGTGGCCGGGTCCGTGGCCGTGGACGCCGGGGCGGCGCTGGCCGGGCAGCGGGGCGCCGCCGGGGGGCGGCGGGACGGGGCGGCGGGCCATCGGACCCGGCTGGGTCTGGTGGACGGGACCGCTGCCGGTGCCGTGCACCGGGGCGTCACCGGACGGCGGGGCGCCGAGCGGCGCGAGGTCGATCTGCACCCCGCAGTCGGCGAGCGCGTCGAGCTCCCGGGCGGTGGTGTCGTCGGCGGTGGCGTGCTCGTCGGTGACGAGGCGGGTGATGGTCTCGGTGGGGACGGTCTGGAACATGCTGTCCGCGCCGAGCTTGGTGTGGTCGGCGAGGATGATCACCTCGGCGGCCGACTGCACCAGGGCCCGGTCCACGCTCGCGGAGAGCATGTTGGTGGTCGACAGACCGCGCTCGGCGGTCAGTCCGCTGCCCGAGACGAAGGCCTTGGTGACCCGCAGCCCGTGCAGGGACTGCTCGGCGCCGCTGCCGACGAGGGCGTAGTTGGAGCCCCGCAGGGTGCCGCCGGTCATCACCACCTCCACCCGGTTGGCGTGCGCGAGCGCCTGGGCGACCAGCAGCGAGTTGGTCACCACGGTCAGCCCGGGCACCCGGGCGAGGCGGCGGGCGAGTTCCTGGGTGGTGGTGCCGGCGCCGACCACCACGGCGTCGCCCTCCTCCACCAGGCCGGCGGCGAGATCGGCGATGGCGCTCTTCTCGGCGGCGGACAGGTGGGTCTTCTGCGGGTAGCCGGGTTCGCGGCTGAAGCCGCCGGGGAGCACCGCGCCGCCGTGCCGGCGGTCGAGGAGCCCTTCTGCCTCCAGGGCCCGTACGTCGCGGCGCACGGTCACTTCGGAGGTCTGGACGACGCGGGCCAACTCGCGGAGCGAGACCGCTCCGTTGGCGCGCACCATTTCGAGGATCAACTGGCGACGTTCTGCTGCAAACACAGAACCGACGGTAACCTGCGTGACCGTCTGCTTTCAGGCGTTTGCTGCTAGTAGCGGGAATTGCTCACAGCGGAGCGGCGCGTGACCGTACAATGCGCGCCGTCGGCGGTCCGGGACTGCGCCCGCCGTCCGGGTGACGGGCGGGGGTGGGCGGCGGGCGGCCGCCCGGCCGCGACCGCCCCCAACTGAGCGCGCTGGGCTCAGTTTTCGCCCTCGTCGCGCTTGCGGATGTGGAGCTGGCGGGCGGCCTCGGCGGTGGAGCCGGAGACCGACGGGTAGACGGTGAAGGCGCTGGCCACCTGTTCGACGGTCAGATTGGCGTCCACCGCGAGCGAGATCGAGTGGATGAGCTCGCTGGCGCGCGGGGCGACGACCACGCCGCCGACCACGATGCCGGTGCCGGGGCGGCAGAACAGCTTCACGAAGCCGTCGCGGATGCCCTGCATCTTGGCCCGCGGGTTGCCCCGCAGCGGGAGCTTGACCTCGACCGCGTCCATCTTGCCGCACTCCACGTCGGCGGCGGTGTAGCCGACGGTCGCGATCTCGGGGTCGGTGAAGACGTTGGAGGCCACCGTCTTGAGGTTCAGCGGCTGCACCGCGTCGCCGAGCGCGTGGTACATGGCGATCCGGCCCTGCATGGCCGCCACCGAGGCGAGCATGAAGACGCCGGTGCAGTCGCCGGCCGCGTAGACGCCGGGGGCGCTGGTGCGGGAGACCCGGTCGACCTGGACCTGGCCCCAGTCGTTGAGCTTGACCCCGGCCTCCTCCAGGCCCATCTCGGCGGTGTTCGGGATGGAGCCGACCGCCATCAGGCAGTGGGTGCCCTCGATCACCGTGCCGTCGGAGAGGATGACCTCGACCGTGTCGCCGATCCGCTTGACGCTCTCGGCCCGCGAGCGGCTCATCACGTTCATGCCGCGGCGGCGGAAGACCTCCTCCAGCACCTCGGCGGCGTCCGGGTCCTCGCCCGGCAGCACCCGGTCGCGCGAGGAGACCAGGGTGACCCTGGAGCCCAGCGCCTGGTAGGCGCCGGCGAACTCGGCACCGGTGACGCCGGAGCCGACCACGATCAGCTCGCGCGGCAGCTCCTCCAGGTCGTAGACCTGGGTCCAGGTCAGGATCCGCTCGCCGTCGGGCTGGGCGTCGGGCAGCTCGCGCGGGTGGGCGCCGGTGGCGATCAGCACGGCGTCGGCGCGCAGCGACTGCACGCTGCCGTCGGGCGCGTCCACCAGCACCTCGCGGGAGCCGTCCACGGCCTGGCCGCCGGTGCCGAGCCGGCCGCGGCCGCGCAGCACGGTGACGCCGGCCCGGGTGACGGACTGGGTGATGTCGTGGGACTGCGCGATGGCCAGGCGCTTCACACGCCGGTTGACCTTGCCGAGGTCGACGCCGACCACGCGGGCCGGGGTGTCGATGTGGGGGGTGTCGTCGGCGACGATGATGCCGAGTTCCTCGTACGAGCTGTCGAAGGTCGTCATCACCTCCGCCGTCGCGATCAGCGTCTTCGACGGAACGCAGTCCGTGAGCACCGCCGATCCGCCCAGGCCGTCGCGGTCGACGACGGTCACCTCCGCGCCGAGCTGGGCGGCGACGAGCGCCGCCTCGTAGCCGCCGGGTCCGCCACCGATGATCACGATCCGAGTCACGTCAACCATTGTCCCGCACGCCGGGAGCACTGCCACGCCGGGGTCGGGGCTTCTGTCGGATCGGCCGGTGAACGTAGGCTTCGCCCATGCCCCTTTACGCCGCGTATGCCACGAACCTCGATGCCCGGCAGATGACCCGCCGCGCTCCGCACTCGCCGCTGCGCGGCACCGGGTGGCTGTCCGGCTGGCGGCTCACCTTCGGCGGCGAGCACCTCGGCTGGGAGGGCTCGCTGGCCACGGTGGTGGAGGACGAGAAGGACCAGGTCTTCGTCTCGCTCTACGACGTGGCGCCGATGGACGAGGAGGGACTTGACCGCTGGGAGGGCGTCCAGCTCGGCATCTACCGGAAGATCAAGCTGCGGGCGCAGACCCTGGACGGCGACGTGCCGGTCTGGACGTACGTGCTGAACGACTACGAGGGCGGCCTGCCGGCGGCCCGCTACCTGGGCCTGATCGCGGACGCGGCGGAGAGCGCCGGCGCCCCCGACGACTACGTCCTGGACCTGCGCCGCCGCCCCTGCTGACCTGCCGGGCCTCGTGACCTACCAGGCCCCGGCCGTACCGGCCAGGGCCGCGACGACCTCCGCGCGGCGGGCCGGTTCGGTGCGCAGCGGGTTGGCGAGTTCGACGTGCAGCCAGGTGACGCCGAGGCCGGCGGCGTGGCGCCCCCCGACGTTGGTGGCGCCCGCGAGCCGTCCGCAGGTCTGCCGCCAGGGCCGGCACACCACCAGTCCGGCCGCCTCCAGGGCCGCCGCGGTGCTCTCGGCGGCCTCGCCGGGCGCCCCGGCGCCGCTGGAGACCACCGCGTCCGTGCCGGGCAGGCTGTCCTCGTCGAAGCCGTGCAGCTGGAGGCCGGGCAGTCCACGCCCGGTGAGGGCCTCGACGACGGCGGCGAAGACGGTGTCGTCGCGGTGGGCGACGTCCGCCGATCCGTCGGTCCCGGCCCGCCGGTGGGCACCGGCGAGGACGAGGACGCCGCCGGGCGCCGCCCGGAACAGTTCGGCGCCGAGGATCTCGGTGCGGCTGTCGGAGACCGGGTGCGGGATCTGCGCGGACCAGCGGGTCCGGGCGGAGAGGTCCAGGTAGATCCGGCCCCAGCCGCGCGGGTCGGCGCCGGAGGCGTCGGCGATCTCGGCGGTGCGGCGGCCGCTGACGGCCTCGGTGAACTCGGTGAGCCGGTAGCCGACGGCGGCCAGCAGCGGGCCCGCCCGGTCGGGGCGGCCGTCGAGGGCCGCCAGGACCCCGTCGGCGACGGCGCCGCGCTGGGCGGCGTCCGGGGCGGTGTAGGCGCCGTGGGCGAAGGCGGCGGTGTAGGCGTCGACCCGTTCGACGAGGTCCACCGCGAGCGGGCCGGACGCGGTGGCGGGACGGGGGGCCGCCGGGTCCCGTGCCCAGCCGCGGGCGGCGAGGGTCAGTCCGCCGGCGAGGGCCGCCAGGACGAGCAGCACCGTGACCGGCCGTCGCGCCGCGCGTCGCGCATCCCGTTTCTCCACGGGGAAGAACCTACCGCGCAAGACCCGAGCCCCATGATCGAAAAGATCGTGATCGAAGCTTCCTTCATCCGACATCATTACGAGACACGATAAGCGGAACCCGTTCGTACGCTTTTGAGGTTTCGGCCGGGCCCAGCCCCGGTCGCGGTGGGGCTCCAGGGGTGGGTGGCGCACTGCCGCCCGACGCACCGGACCCGACCCGACTCCCCCGACGAGGCACCCCCGTGAGCACGGCCCCCACCCCGCCGCGACAGCACCGCTATCGCCGCCGGGCCGACATGCCGCTGCTCGGGGGCATCCGCCCGCCGATCGCGCTGCTGCTCGTCCTGCTGCTGGCCGTCTCCGCGATCACCGCGCTGACCGTCGGCGGCCTGCGGGTGGACGACACCCCGCAGGCGGTCCGCGAGTCCCACCAGTACGCCGCCGAGGACACCGCCCTGTCGCTGCGGGCGGGCCTGCGGGAGAACACCGCCGACCTGCTGCGCTCCGCGGCCCGCTACGACCGGGCGCCCGCCGAGCCCGCCGAGGTGCTCACCGCGCTCGGCCGGGCCTACCGCAAGTGGCGCGGCACCGTGATCGTCCGCCCGGACACCGGCCGGCTGCTCGCCGCCCGCGGCGAGACCGTCCCGCTGGCCGGCCTCGACCTCGGCCGGGTCACCGACACCGCGCCCGCACCGCTGCTCGTCCCCTCCGCCGCCGGCACCCGGCTGCTGACCTTCGCGATGGTCAGCACCGTCCACGACGGCCGGGCGCTGCTGGTCGCCTCCGACAACCTGCGGCTGCCGGAGCTCGCCACCCGCGACGGCCAGACCATCCAGGTCCTCGACACCGCCGGCACCGTCCTCGACACCACCGGCGCCGGACTCCCCGACGAGGACGCCCGGCAGCTGGTCACCACCGCCCTGGACCGGGTCACCGCACGCCCCGCCGCCCCCGCCGCCACTCCGGGCGCGGTCGTCTCCGGCAGCCTGGCCGGCGGCGCCGACCCCCGGGGCGTGCGCCGGGTGGCCGGCTACGCCGCCGTCGCCGGCGCCGCCGCCGACCCGCACGACCCGGCCACCGCGCTCGGGCTCACCGTCGTCTCCACCGGCACCGTCGACGGCAGGGCCGCCGGACTGCGCCACCCGGCCCTCGGCCTGGCCGCCGCCGGCGCCCTGGTGGCCGTCGCCCTGCTGCTGGCGTGGTTCCTGCGCCGCACCCTCCAGCGCCCGCTGCTGCGGCTCTTCCTGGAGGCCCGCCGGCTCACCCGGGGCGAGCTGGACCGGCCGGTGCGCGGCCCGCGGCGCGGCGAGGCCGGACGGATCGGCCGCGCCCTGGAGGAGCTGCGGCGCCAGCTGCTCGACCCCGCCCGCCCGCCGGCCGCCCCGGCACCCGCGCCCCGGCGCCGCCGGCCCGGCGCCGCGCTGCCGCTCGGCCTGGCCGCGGCCGTCGTGCTCGGCTGGTCCGGCCCGCTGCTGCTGCTCGGCGGCAACGACGGCGAGGTCCGCGTCCCCACCCAGGTGGTGGCCGGCCAGCGGGACCGCACCGACAACGCCGCCGACCGGCTGCGCCAGGCGCTCAACGAGGGCTACGCCGACCTGCGGGCCCTCGCCCCCGAACTCGCCACCGCCTCCGTCGGCGACGCCCGGACGCTGCTGCGCACCGCCCTCGCCCGGCACGAGCGCTACCGCGCGCTGTACGTGCTCGGTCCCGGCGGCGAGGTGCTCGCCCGGGCCGGCGAGGAGCCGCACCGCACCGGCCCCGGGGCGCTCGGCCCGGGCGGCGTGCTGCTGCTCAACACCTCCGGCAGGGAGCCCCGGATCGCCGCCCGGACCCCGCTCGCCGTCCCCGCCGCCGACGACGCCGCCCCCGCGGACGTGCCCGTGGACGCCCCCGCGGACGACGCGCCGCCCGCCGGTCCGGTGCTGGTCGGCGAGTTCCGCACCGACTTCCTCGGCTCCCTGCTCGACCGGCCCGGCCTCGGCCGGGTCTGGCTGCTCGACGACCGCCACCGGGTGCTCGCCGCCAACGGGGCCTACGCCTCCTTCGGCGAGCTCCCCGAGGGCCGCGCCCGCGGCGTCCTGTCCACCGTGAGCGGCGACGGGGCGAAGCACGCCGCCGAGGTCGTGCGCACCGGCGGCGACCCGGTGCTGCTCGCCGCCGCACCGCTCGGCGGCCGCGGCGCCGTCGCCCGGCTCGGCTGGTCCGTCGTCACCGCGCACCCGGTGTCCTGGCTGCACCTCGACCAGAACCGGGCCGACCGGCGCGCCGTCCTGGCCGGCATGCTCGGCCTGGCCGCCGCCGCGCTCTGCCTGGGCTGGCTGTACGTCGCCGTCGGCCTGCCGCTGCGCCGGCTCACCGCGAGCGCCGAGGCGCTCGCCGCCGGGGACCGCCGCACCGTGCTCCACCCCGTCCACCACGACGAGGTCGGCGCCGTCGCCCGCAGCCTGGAGCTGATCCGCCAGGACCTGGAGCGCGCCGAGCGCGAACGGGCCGACCGCGAACGCGCCGGGCACCGCGCCCCCGCCGCCACCGCCTTCTGAGAGGGACCCGTGCTCTTCCTCTACTTCGTCCTGCTGGCGTGCTGCGCCGTCCTGCTGGTGGCCGGCATCGTCGAACAGCGCCGGCACTTCGCCGCCCTGGACCAGATCCCCACCCGGGTCCTGGTCAACGGCATCCGCGGCAAGAGCTCGATCACCCGGCTGTGCGCGGGCGCGCTGCGCGGCGGCGGCCTGGTGACCGTCGCCAAGACCACCGGCACCGCCGCCCGGTTCATCCACCCGGACGCCACCGAGGAGCCGGTCCACCGGAAGTTCGGCATCGCCAACGTGGTCGAGCAGATCGGCATCGTCCGCCGCGCCGCCACCTACCGCCCGCACGCGCTGGTGATCGAGTGCATGGCCGTCATGCCGGCGCTCCAGGAGGTCAACCAGACCAAGCTGATCCGCTCCACCATCGGCGTGCTGTGCAACGTCCGCGAGGACCACCTCGCCGAGATGGGCCCGACGCTGGACGACGTCGCCCGCTCGCTGTCGCGCTCGATGCCGGTCGGCGGCGTCTGCGTCACCGCCGAGCGGGAGCGCGCGCACATCCTGCGCGAGGAGGCCGCCCGGCGGAACTGCGAGCTGATCGAGGTCGACCCGGAGTCGGTCAGCGACGAGGAGCTGCGCGGCTTCAGCTGGTTCACCTTCAAGGAGAACGTGGCCGTCGCGCTGGCCGTCGCCGCACTGCTCGGCGTGGACCGGCAGACGGCGCTGCGCGGCATGTGGGCGGCGCCGCCGGACCCGGGCGTGCTCTCGGTCGAGCGGTACCGGACGGCCGACGGCAAGCGGCTGCGGTTCGCCAACGTCTTCGCCGCCAACGACCCCGGGTCGACGCTGATGAACGTCCGCCGGCTGGAGGACCTGGGCGCGATCCACCGGCCGCTGCACGTGGTGGTCAACTGCCGCCCGGACCGCGTCGAGCGCAACGGCCAGATGGGCCAGATCGTGCCGGACCTCGACCCGGACACGCTCTTCCTGATCGGCCACCCCACCAGGAGCGCCCGGGACGCCGTCCCGGCCGGCTGGGGCGGGCGGGTCGTCGACCTCGGCGGCGACCGGCGGGACCCGGCGCGGCTCACCGCCGAGCTGCTGGACGCGCTCGGCCCCGACTCCTCGCTGGTCGCGATCGGCAACATCCACGGCCAGGGCGAGCTGCTCCTGGAGGAGCTGGCCCGGCTCGCCCCGGACGACGAGCCCGCGGACGCGGCGGCGTACGAGCCGGCGTACGAGCCGGTGCACGGACCGGTCCACGTCCCCGAGCCGCTGCCCGAGGCCTGGTTCGAGCCTGCCGCCCCCGACGCCCCGTACCAGCCGTACGACCCCCACCACCCGTACGGCTCGTACGACCCGTACGGCGCGTACGCACCGTACGACCGCCCCCACCCCCGCCACGACGGAGACCAGCCGTGATCCCCACCGAGCTCACCCCCGAGATCGCCGCCATCGGCATCGCGCTCGGGCTGGTCTTCTCGCTGGTCTGCTACCTGACCACCAACCTCTCCCCCGGCGGCATGATCACCCCCGGCTGGCTGGCGCTGACCCTGGTCGAGGACCTCCAGCGGGTCGCCATCGTGGTCGGCGTCACCGTGCTCACCTACCTCGCCACCCGGGTCGTGCAGAAGCTGGTGATCCTCTACGGCAAGCGGCTGTTCGCCACCGTGGTGCTGATCGGCGTCCTGCTCCAGGCCACCGTGATGCTGGTCCTGCAGCGCGAGCTGCCCACCCTGTACGCCAACCAGACCCTGGGCTTCATCGTCCCCGGCCTGATCGCCTACCAGCTGGTCCGCCAGCCCCGGGCGGCCACCCTGACGGCGACCACGACCGTCACCCTCGCCAACTACGTGGTGCTCACCGCCGGCCTGCTGCTCGGCGCCCTGCCCGGCGCCTGATCCCCCGGCACCCGAACCCGGCACCCCACCCCCGGAGCCCGAACCGCCATGCCCGTCACCCGGAAGTCCCTGCTCAGCGGCGCCCTCGCCACCACCCTGCTGGCCACCAGCGGCTACCTCACCGTCCAGCTGCGCGAGCGCGACCCGCACCCCGTCCCGGCCGGCGCCACCGCACCGCTGCTCACCGCCCCCGCCCCGGCCCCCGCCGGCACCGCCGCCGCAGCGGCGGCCGGACCGCGCTACGAGCGGCTGGCCGGCCCCGACCGGACCGTGGTGCGCGACGCGCGCGGCGGCATCCTCGCCACGCTGACGGACGGCGCCCGCACCGCCGTGCTGACCGGCCCCAGCCGCACCTTCGCCGAACCGGGCACCACCAGCGCCGTGCTGACCGGCGACAGCTGGGTGCGGCTGATGCCGCAGCCGTGGAAGGCCGGCGCCCAGGACGAGGCCTGGTTCCGCACCTGGTTCACCCGGTACCTCGGCTCCACCGAGGACGACGTGCTCGCCGTCGCCACCCAGTACCTGGCGGGCGCGCCGGAGGGCAGGGACGGCAAGGGCGTCCGCTTCAAGGGCGACGCCTCGTTCGGCCCGCTCAACCCCGACGGATCGTCCGGCAACGACCTGCGCCTGGAGCAGACCGACTTCCTCGACTACCTCGGCGTGCCGTACACCTTCGCCGACAAGGTGACCCGGCGCCCGGACCGGACCCGCTACGGCGCCTTCGACTGCTCCGGCTTCGTCCGGATGGTGTACGGCTACCGCTCCGGCTACCCGCTGCTGTCCAAGGACGCGCCCGGCCCCGGCCTGCCCCGCACCGCCAACGGCCTGGCCCGGACCGGACCGGGCGTGCCGGTGCTGCCGCTGACCACCGTGCCCGGCTCGGACACCACCGTGCGGCCCGCCTCGACCGACCCGCTGCTCCCCGGCGACCTGGTCTTCTTCGAGATCGACGCCCGCACCGGCGCCCGGCTCGACCACACCGGCATCTACCTGGGCCTGGACACCGACGGCCACCCCCGGTACGTCTCCAGCCGCGAGGAGGCGGACGGGCCGACCTTCGGCGACAAGGGCGGCACCGCCCGGCTGGACGACAACGGGCTGTACGCCAAGGGGCTGCGCAGCGCCAAGCGGCTCTGACCGGCCCGGCCGCGCGCGGTGACCGCAGCACGGCGCCGAGCGGTGCGTCCGG
This sequence comes from Kitasatospora sp. NPDC059462, assembly GCF_042749955.1. Taxonomy (NCBI): domain Bacteria; kingdom Bacillati; phylum Actinomycetota; class Actinomycetes; order Kitasatosporales; family Streptomycetaceae; genus Kitasatospora; species Kitasatospora sp. NPDC059462. Next base: position 48,293 of record NZ_JBHYUU010000041.1, read on the forward strand.
GCCCGTCCGGGTAACGATCCGGCACGTCGTACCAGGAATTTCTACGCGCGTAGCCGTTTCCCGTCTATCCTCGGACACGTGAACGCATCTCCTCAGTCGGTCGTCTCCGCCGACCCCTACGCCGCCGCCCAGGCCGCCGCCGAGCGCCTGCGCGAGCTGACCGGTGCCGAGCGCCACGACGTCGCCCTGGTGATGGGCTCCGGCTGGGTGCCGGCCGCCGACGCCCTGGGCGAGACCGTGGCGGAGTTCCCGGTCACCGACCTGCCGGGCTTCCCCGCCCCCGCCGTGGCCGGCCACGCCGGCACGATCCGTTCGGTGAAGATCGGCGAGAAGCGCGCCCTGATCTTCCTCGGCCGCAACCACTACTACGAGGGCCACGGCGTCGCCACCGTCGTCCACGGCGTGCGCACCGCCGCCGCGGCCGGCTGCGGGATCATCGTGCTGACCAACGGCTGCGGCGGTCTGCGCCCCAGCTGGGTGCCCGGCCAGCCGGTCCTGATCAGCGACCACATCAACCTGACCGCCGACTCCCCGATCGTCGGCGCCAACTTCGTGGACCTCACCGACCTCTACTCCAAGCGGCTGCGCGAGCTGTGCCGCGAGGTCGACCCGAGCCTGGACGAGGCCGTCTACGTCCAGTTCCGCGGCCCGCACTACGAGACCCCGGCCGAGGTCAACATGGCCCGGGTGATCGGCGGCGAGCTGGTCGGCATGTCCACCACCCTGGAGGCCATCGCGGCCCGCGAGGCCGGCGCCGAGGTGCTGGGCATCTCCCTGGTCACCAACCTGGCCGCCGGCATGACCGGCGAGCCGCTCAACCACGCCGAGGTGCTGGAGGCCGGCAAGGCCTCCGCCGAGCGCATGGGCGCGCTGCTGGCGAAGGTCCTGGAGCGGATCTGACGCCGGCGCGGGTGCGGACGGCATGAGCGACGGGGCCCCGGGCGGGTGTGATCCGGTGATCACACCCCCCCCCCGGCCCCCCCCCCCGGCCCCCGCCCCCCCCGCCCCCCCCCCCGCCCCCCCCCCCCCCCC
>NZ_JBHYUU010000042.1:0-16893 GCF_042749955.1 Kitasatospora sp. NPDC059462
GAGCGGGCCTCGGCGCAGGCGGCGGCGGAGGCGGAGACCCGGCTGCTGCCGCAGGTCGGCGAGGACGCCCCCGAGGTGGTCGACCTGACCCCGCACGACGAGACCGAGCAGATCGAGGTCCCCGAACTGCGCGCCTCGCGCTAGGAGGCGCCCCCGCCGCGCCCCGCCGCGCCCCGCCGCGCGCTGTGGCAGCGCGCGGGTGCGGCGGGCCCGGGAACGGCGCGGCGCCCGCCCCGCCGGGTGGCGGGACGGGCGCCGGACGGCTCGCGGGTGCGGGAGCGTCAGATCTGCACGCCGAAGTCCTGGGCGATGCCGGCCAGGCCGGAGGCGTAGCCCTGGCCGACCGCGCGGAACTTCCACTCGGCGCCGTTGCGGTAGAGCTCGCCGAAGATCATGGCGGTCTCGGTGGCGGCGTCCTCGGAGAGGTCGTAGCGGGCGATCTCGGCACCGCCGGCGGAGTTCACCACGCGGATGTAGGCGTTGCGGACCTGGCCGAAGTTCTGCGACCGGGCGACGGCGTCGTAGATCGAGACCGGGAAGGTGATCCGGGCGGCCTCGGCCGGCAGCGAGGCGAGGTTGACGTTGATCGCCTCGTCGTCGCCGGCGCCCTCGCCGGTGCGGTTGTCACCGGTGTGGACGACGGTGTTGTCCGGCGTGCTGGTGTTGTTGAAGAAGACGAAGTGGCTGTTGGACAGCACCTTGCCGTCCGCGTTCAGCACGATCGCGCTGGCGTCCAGGTCGAACTCGGCACCGGTCGTGGTGCGGACGTCCCAGCCGAGGCCGACGGTGACCGCGGTCAGGCCGGGGGCCTCCTTGGTCAGCGAGACGTTGCCACCCTTGGAGAGGCTCACTGGCATGGTGTGTGCTGTCCCTTCGATTTGCTTGTTGCCGGGGATAACGCGGGAACCTCCGGGGATGGTTCCGCGCGGCCGGTCCTTTTCCGCCGCCGGCACGGCTGGGGTGTTCCCCCGTCAGACCCGCCGGAACCGGCCCTGGAGTTCCCAGACCACCGGATTGTCCGCGAGGTCCGGGTGCATGTCGAAGAGGTCGGCGAGCGTGTCCTGGAGGAAGTCACGGGCCTCCCGGCGCAGGTCGCCGTGGCGCACCACGGCGGGCGGCTCGTCGGGGAGCCAGGTGGCGGTGATCTCGACCCAGTTGAAGCGGCGGGCGAACCGCAGCAGCTCGGTGTTCTGGGTGAAGTCGAGGTCGGCGCTCTGCACCCGGGCCGCGCGGGCGCCGGCCGGGTCGCGGTCGAGTTCCTCGACGATGTCGCAGAGCGCCCAGGCGAAGTCCAGCACCGGGACCCAGCCCCAGGCCGTGGACAGTCCGGCGCCCTCGGCGTCGAGGTAGACGTCGCCGCAGAACAGGTCGTACCGCAGCTCCCGCGCGCCCGCGGTCCGGTAGTCGGTCTGCGGGGGGTCGGGGAAACGGTTGGAGAGGGAGTAGCCGAGCTCGATCACACCGGACATTGTCGCGGCAGACCGGTCCTGGCCGGATAACCGGGTGACCGGCGCGGCCCGGCGCGGGATGATGGGCGCATGCCCGAGCCCATCCGCGTACGGGGGTCGGTGGTCGTCCCGGACGCCGAGCTCGTCTGGCGCTTCTCGCGTTCCTCCGGCCCCGGCGGCCAGCACGTCAACACCTCCGACACCCAGGTCGAGCTGCGCTACGACCTGGCGGCCTCCGCCGCGCTGCCCGAGGTGTGGAAGCAGCGCGCCCTGGAGCGGCTGGCGGGCCGGCTGGTGGACGGGCGGGTGCTGGTGGTCCGCGCCTCCGAGCACCGCTCGCAGTGGCGCAACCGGGAGGTCGCCGCGGCCCGGCTGGCGTCGCTGCTCGGCGAGGCGACCGCGCCGCCGCCGAAGGCGCGCCGGGCGACCCGGCCGAGCCGGGGCATGGTCGAGCGGCGGCTCAGCAACAAGCGGCACCGTTCCGAGCTGAAGCAGGGGCGGCGCGCTCCGCGCGGGGAGCAGTAGGGCGCGTCCTGACGCCCGGGGCGCCGGTTCAGCCCAGGGTGCGGTAGCCGCCGCGGAAGTACAGCAGCGGACGGCCGCCCGGGTCGGGCACGGTGGCCTCCAGGACGCGGCCGAGCAGCAGGGTGTGGTCACCCGCGGCCATCCGCTGTTCGGTGCGGCACTCCACGGTGGCGAGCGCGCCGTCGATCAGCGGGGCGCCGCTGTGCGGGCCGCGGTGGTGCGGGGCGTCGGCGAACAGCAGCCGGTCGCTGAGCCGGCCCTTCATGGCGAACCGCGAGCCGAGTGCCTTCTGGCCCTCCGACAGCAGGGAGACCGCCCAGGTGTCGGCCCGGCCGAGCACCTCGTCCATCCGGGAGTCCTCCCGGACGGAGATCAGGACCAGCGGCGGTTCCAGCGACACGGAGAGGAAGGACGTGGCGGTCATGCCGACGTCCTCCCCGTCGTCCGGGTCGTGGACGGTCACCAGGCTCACACCGGCGGCGAGCTGGGAGAGCGCCGCCCGGAACTCGTCGGGGGTCGCTTGGGTGGCAGCTTCGGGCTGCGGGGACGGGTACACGTACCGCACGGTAGCCCGCGACCGGGGTCGGCGACATCGGGCCCTGGTCGTAGGACCAGCGGCGCAGCACCGCTCGGCCCCCCGGGGCGGCGGAAAGGTTACGGTCCGCGCCCGCTCTCACCCGCAGGAGTGAAGGGGAGGGCCTGCCGGCGGTCAGGCGCTACAGCGCGCGGCCAATGCGACCGACCACGGGAAATGTTCCGATGGGCGGTGATGTCCCGGTATGGGACGGATGAACTGATTAAGGGCGCATTAGTGTTGTGTGATTTAAGTCACAAGTGCTGACCTATTGCTGACCGAGCGTGCCGAACGCTGTGCTCCCTGTGATTCAGTTCTTCTGGCAATCGGACGATAACCAATCAAGACCTATCCGAAGCAGCCGGGGAGCCCCCGCATGGAAGCCGAGTCGGAGCCGTACGTCCGTCTCGCGACCCTCCGCACCTTGCACCGGGTCGTGGCGGACCTCAACGCTGCCCGCAGCCTGGCGGGCACGCTGCAGGCCGTGGTCGAGGGCGCGGTGCACGGACTCGGTTTCGACGCCGCCGCGGTCAGCCTGGTGCGGCCGGACGGCGACCTCGTGGTGGCGGCCGTCTGGGAGCTGGAGGAGAGCGCCATGGGCGGCCCCTCCGTCCTGCTCGGCCAGGTCGGCTCCCGCGAGTCCTGGGACCGGCTGCTCGGCGTCAGCGACCACTGGGGCACCCTGCGCTTCCTCCCCTACGACCGCGGCTGGGCGGTGGCCAGCGACATCCCGCGCTGGATCGGGGACGGCCCGATGCCCGTCTACGCCAACGACTGGCACCCCGCCGACGGTCTGCTCGCCCCGATGTACAGCGCCGGCGGCGACCTGCTCGGCGTCCTCTCGGTGGACCGCCCGCGCAGCGGCAAGCGGCCCGGCGCCTGGACCCGCGAGGCCCTGGAGATGTTCTCCCTACAGGCCTCCATCGCGATCGGCAACGCCCGGCTGCGCGCCGAGATGCAACGGGCGCTGGCCCGCCTGGAGAAGGAGCAGCAGGCCCTGCGGGCCAGCGAGGAGAGCTTCCGCCAGGCCTTCGAGTACGCCCCCAGCGGAATGGCCATCACCGAACTGCACGGCGCCGGCCGGGGCCAGCTGACCCGGGTCAACGACGCGCTCTGTCGACTGCTCGGCCGCCCCCGGGCGGTGCTGCGCCAGCAGAGCTTCGCCGACCTGGTCCACCCGGACGACCGGGCGCTGCTGGAGCGCACCAGCGCCGAGAGCGGCCGGGCGGAACTGCGACTCTCCCGCCGGGACGGCGGATACCAGTGGGTGTGCCTGCGGAACTCGATCGTGGCGGACGCCGCCGAGGGGCCGAGCTTCCTGCTCACCCACGTCGAGGACATCGAGGACCGCAAGCGGCACGAGCTCCAGCTCGCCCACCGGGCCAGCCACGACGCCCTCACCGGGCTGCCGAACGGCGCCGAGCTCAAGGCGCGGCTCGGGCGCCGGCTCTGCGGGCAGCCGCAGGCGCCCGCCGCCGCCGGGCACCAGGGCGCGCCGGGCGGGACCGGCTACGGCGGCACGGGGTACGGCGACACCGGCTACGGGAGCACCGGGTACGGCGCCGGGGGCCGCCCGGAGGACGGGTTCGCGGGGTACCCGGAGAGCCTGTTCGGCGACCCCCACCGCCCGGGCGACGGCTTCGGCGGCCCGGAGCCGGGGCGCGGCCAGGGCCCGCCGGACGGGTACCCGGTGCCCGCCGCCGACGGCCAGCCGGCCGGGGCGAACGGGTACGGCGAGCACGTGCACGCGGTGGTCCCGGCCGACCACGGCCCGGGCGGCGAGCCGTGGTCCGGCCCGTTCCGCTCCGGCAGCGCGGCCGCCGCCGTCGAGAAAGGGCTCGCGGTGCTCTTCTGCGACCTCGACGGCTTCAAGTCGATCAACGACCGGTTCGGCCACAACGCCGGTGACGCCGTCCTGGTCGAGGTGGCCCGCCGGCTCAGCGCGGCCGTGCGCGACGGCGACACGGTGGCCCGGCTCGGCGGCGACGAGTTCGTGGTGCTCGCCGACGGCATCGGCCGCGACGAGGCGAAGGACCTCGCCCACCGGCTGCGCAACGCGATCATCCCGCCGATGCGGATCGACGGCCGGGGGATGCGGGTCGGCGTGAGCCTCGGCATCGGCTGGGCCGGCTGCGGGATGAGCATCGAGGAGGTCCTGCACACCGCGGACGAGCGGATGTACGACGAGAAGCGGGCCCGCGGCGGCGCGGTGCGCGGGGCCCGCGGCGAGCGTTCGCACCGGCGGGCGGGCTAGGGACCCGCCCTCGCGGAGGCTGGGGACCCGCCCTCGTGGAGGCGGGGCCGGGCGGGGGCTACTCGCCGGTTGTCAAGGGGTCTTTCCGGGGCGTCCGGGGCGGCAGGTAGGGTTCCGGGGTACGAGCGACCACGACCAGCGCCGGCGGCACGGCAGCCCGGCGGCGCGACCGCGATGGGGGAGTTGACCACCGTGACCACCGCCGGCAGCAGCGGAGCGCCCCAGGGCCCGGAGGACGGCGCCCCGCAGGACGACGATCCCTTCGGCTACCTCTACCGTCCGGCCGACGGCGGCTCCGGTCAGCAGGCCGAGCCGCAGCAGGGCGTGCCGCGCACGTCCTACAGCCGCCCGATGGAGGTCGGCCGCGCCCAGTACGGCCAGCCGCCGCGACCGCAGCAGCCCTACCCGCCGCAGCCGGGCTACCCGCAGGCCCCGCCGCCGCAGCCGTACCCGCCGCAGGGCGACTTCGGCGCCGCCCCGACCCAGCAGGCCCGCTACGCCGAGCACTCCCGCCCGCAGCCGGGCGAGGAGCGGCCGCCGAGCGGCGGCCGGGGCAAGGGCGCGGTGATCGGTGCGGTCGCCGTGGTCGCGGCGATCGCGATCGGCGCCGGCATCGCCCTGTCCGGGGACCCGGACAAGGACCCGGACAAGGAGGCCAAGGGCGGCACCACCACGGCGAGCGCCCCGGCGGCCCCGGGCGGCGCCACCGCGAGCGCCGACCCGACGAGCGCCGCCGCGTCGGCCACCCCCTCGGCGACCGCCTCGGGCGGGCTGGGGCCGGTGGACGCCAGCCAGCTGCAGGGGCAGAACGCGCCGTCGGCGAACACCGTCAAGGGCACCAAGTCGGCCGACGGCAGCTACCTGACGCTCAACCCGGGCGGCACGGTCACCTGGACCGGTGACCTGGCGGCGGCCGGGACGTACAAGTTCACCGTGCACTACAACAACCCGGGCGCCGACGTGCGGGCGACGACGGCGGTGAACGGCAAGGACTGGCCGGGCGGCGCGAACTTCAAGAACTACTCGCCGGGCAAGGAGCCCGCCTCGTCCTGGTTCAACACCTACATAACCCCGCCGATGCAGGCCGGCACGAACACCATCGTGATCTCGCTGCCGCCGGGCAGCGGCACGATCCTGATCGACCAGGTGCTGCTGGAAGCGGCGTAGCCCCCGCAGCGCGACGGCCGCCCGTTCCCCGAGGGGAGCGGGCGGCCGTGTCGTGCGCGGGCCGCGCCGGTCAGCCGGCCGTGAGCGGGGCGAAGCGGTCGCCGCCGGTGATCCACTCGCCGCGGCGCATCACGGCGACCAGGTCGTAGGTCGTGGAGTCGACGACCGCGAGGTCGGCGGACTTGCCGGGCTCCAGGCTGCCGATCCGGTCGGCGAGGCCGAGCAGCCGGGCCGGGACGGTGGAGAGCGACTCGACGGCCTGGTTGAGGCTGAGGCCGTTGATGGTGACCGAGCGCTTGAACGCCACGTCCAGGGTGAGCGTCGAGCCGGCGATCGCGCCGCCCTCGACCAGGCGGGCGACGCCGTCCTTGACCTCGACCTGGAGCGGGCCGAGCGGGTAGAGGCCGTCGCCCATGCCGGCCGCGCCCATGGCGTCGGTGATGAGGGCGACCCGGGAGGCGCCGGCGGTGCCGTAGGCGAGGTCGAGCACGGACGGGTGCAGGTGCACGCCGTCGTTGATCAGCTCGACGGTGACCCGCTCGTCCTCCAGCAGCGCCACGATCGGGCCGGGCGCGCGGTGGGCGATGCCCGGCATGGCGTTGAACAGGTGGGTGGCGACGGTGGCGCCGGCCTCGATGGCCTCCAGCGTCTTGGCGTAGTCCGAGTCGGTGTGGCCGACGGCGGCGATCACGCCGAGGTCGGCGAGCATCCGCACGGAGTCCAGGCCGCCGGGCAGCTCGGGCGCCAGGGTGACCATCCTGGCCTGCCCGCGGGCGGCGTCGACCAGCTTGCGCACCAGCGCCGGGTCGGGGTCGCGCAGCAGGTCCGGGCGGTGGGCGCCGCAGCGGTTGTGCGAGATGAACGGGCCCTCGAAGTGGATGCCGGCGAGGACGCCGTCCTCGACGAGCTCGGAGAGCACGGCCGCCTGGCGGGCCAGGTCGTCGATCTCGCCGGTCACGGTGGAGGCGACCGTGGTGGTGGTGCCGTGCTCCAGGTGGGTGCGGGCGACCTGGAGGGCCTCCTCGGCGATGCCGGAGGAGTAGGACGCGCCGCCGCCGCCGTGCACGTGCAGGTCGACGAAGCCGGGGACCACGGTGTAGCCGGTGAGGTCGAGGTCGCCGGGCGTGGCGGAGCCGCCGAGACCGGCGATCCGGTCGCCCTCGACGGCGAGGCGGTCACCCTCGACGACGCCTCCGGGCAGGACCAGCCGGGCGCCGGTCAGTGCGAGTCGGTCCGCGGTCACGCGGTCACCTCCATGGAGAGCAGATCCCAGGCGAGCAGGCCCGCGCCCAGTGACGCGGCGGTGTCTTTGAGCATGGCGGGAACGACCTCGGGGGGCATCTGGAAGGTCAGCCGCTCGGTGACCGCCGCCCGCAGCGGGGTGAAGAGGGTGTCCCCGGCCTCGGCGAGGCCGCCGCCGACGATGACCCGGGACGGGTCGAGCAGGCTCTGGGCGAGGACGATGCCGTCGGCCAGGGCCTCCACGGCGTTCTGCCAGACCGCGATCGCGCGCGGGTCCCCGGCGTCCACCGCGACGGCGCAGGATGCCGCGTCGGCGTCGGGGTCGCCCACGGCCTCGGCCCAGGCACGGGAGACGGCGGAGGCGGAGGCGAGGGTCTCCAGGCAGCCGCGGGCGCCGCAGCCGCACTGCGGTCCGCCGGGGCGGACCACCACGTGGCCGATCTCGCCGCCGTAGCCGTGGGCGCCCGCCTCGATCCGGCCGTCGATGCCGATGGCGCCGGCGATGCCGGTGCCGAGGGCGATGAACAGGAAGCGCCCGACACCCCGGCCGCCGCCGAGCCGGCCCTCGGCGAGGCCGCCGGAACGCACGTCGTGGCCCAGGGCGACCGGCATCGCGCCGCCGTCCGGGCCGGCCAGGCGCTCGCCCAGCAGCTTGCGCAGCGGGAGGTCGCGCCAGCCGATGTTGGCGGAGAAGACCGCGATGCCGTGCTTCTCGTCGATCGTCCCCGGGACGGCGACACCCGCCGCGAGGGGCGCGGCGCCGAAGCGGCTGCGGCCTTCGTCCGCCAGGTCGGCGGCGAAGTCGAGGATGGCGGTGACCACGGCGTCCGTGCCGTGCTCCCGCCCGGTCGGGCGGCGTGCTTCGAACAGCACGGAGCCGTCCTGGGCGAGCAGCGCGGCTTTCATGCCGGTGCCCCCCACATCGAGTGCGATGACGTGCTTCACGGAGGACAGTTTCCCTTGACCGGGTCTAAGAGGTCTAGTCCAGTTGTCGGATTGGTCTGGTCCAAAGGGGTGAGCTTTGTCGCAGAAGCGTGTGGTGTGCGGCACTTTGCACGAGCCCCTCGACGGACCCCCGGGCGGGGGCGGGACGGTTCTGGCGGGTCGGATCCGCGGATCTGTTGCGCGCTGCGCAACAAATCCCGCACTTCGATAACTACCCGGCGTTCCGGGGCCGGAGGTGTGGACCACCGTGCGCCCGGTTTGGCACCCTTGCGGCCTTCCCCCGGCCGGATCCCCCTGCATCCGGTCCGTTCCACCCCCAGGATCCCCCTCGAAGGCGGTACCCGCGTTGGACAGGCGCGCCCAGGTCCCCACCCGGTTGTTCGGCGTCGCGTTGGCCGGAGCCCTGGCCGGAGCACTGGTGCTCACCGGCTGCGGCGGCCAGGACGACGGCCCGGTCACCCTCAGGCTGGTCGCCGCCGACTACGGCGAGAGCGCGGACACCGGCTCCAAGCTGTACTGGGACGACCTCGCCCGCCGCTTCGAGGCCGCCAACCCGGGCATCAAGGTGGACGTCGAGGTGGCGAGCTGGACCGACATCGGCAAGCGGGTCGACGAGCTGGTGAAGAGCGGCAAGTCCCCCGACCTGCTGCAGACCGGCGGCTTCGCCGACCAGGTCGCCGCCGACCGGCTGTACCCGGCCTCGGAGGTGCTCTCCCTGGACACCCAGGCCAACATCATCGAGTCGTTCTCGCACGCGGGGCAGGTGCTCGGCACGCAGTACGGCATCCCGTTCGTCTCCTCCTCCCGGGTGCTCTTCTACAACAAGTCGGTCTTCCAGAAGGCCGGCATCACCCAGCCGCCGGCCACCTGGAACGAGCTCAAGCAGGCCGCCGAGAAGATCAGGGCCAAGGTCCCGGGCGTCCTGCCGTACGGGCTGCCGCTCGGGCCCGAGGAGGCGCCCGCCGAGTCGATGCTCTGGACGCTGAGCGGCGGCGGCAGCCTCTCCGACGACGTCGGCAACTACACCATCGACAGCACCCAGAACCAGGCCACCTTCAATTGGCTGAAGACCAATCTGGTGGCCACCGGTCTGACCTACCCCGAGCCCGGCAAGGTGAACCGCACCCCGGTGTTCAGCGACTTCGCGGCCGGCAAGGTGGCGATGCTCAACGGGCACCCGACGCTGCTGCGGATGGCCACCAACGGCAAGATCGACTTCGGTACGGCGCCGATCCCGCGGAAGGACGGCCTGGCCAAGACCGGCAGCCTCGGGGTGGCCGACTGGATGATGGCGTTCAAGGCCAACGGCCACAAGAACGAGATCCGCCGGTTCCTGTCCTTCGTCTACACCAAGGACAACCAGCTCAGGTTCGACGAGACCTACAACCTGCTGCCGGTCACCCAGGACGCCTTCGACGCGATGACCCAGGACCCGAAGCACGAGGACCTCAAGCAGTTCGCGGCCGGCCTGGCCAACGCCAGCTTCTACCCGTTCGGCGACCCGGCCTGGGCGGAGGTCTCCAACCGCATCAAGGCCGGCATCGGAGCGGCGGTCACCGGTGACGCCAAGCCGGTGCTGGAGGACCTCCAGCAGGCGGCGGTGAAGGAGGCGGCCCGGATCCGCAAGTGAATCCGGGCCGGGCGGGCGCCGGCGGGCGCGAGCGTCAGTGGGTGACCGTGTAGACCTTGCGGAGCGTCTCGTGGACGGTCCAGGTGGTGCGGTCGCCCGCGCGCAGCACCCCGCAGTCGCCCGGGCCGAGCTCCAGCACCGGGCCGCCGTCGACCACGACGGTGGCCCGGCCGCTCAGCACCACGAACACCTCGTCCGCCTCGACGTCGGTGGCCACCCCCGGCGTGATCTGCCAGATGCCGCTCTCCCCGGTGGCGGACCCGGCGAGCACCAGGCCGGACACCTCGGGGGTGCCGGAGACGATCTGCGCCGGGTCGAGCGGGTCGGGGACGAGCTCGGCGCTCGGGACGTGCAGGGCGAAGGCGGCGGGCGGGATGCTGGTCATGGGGGTGACGCTAGCCGCTGGGCCGGGGCGGCACAGGCCGCAGAGTGTGTCGGGTCCGCGGGGGAGAATGACACTCCGTAGCGATGGACGGAGGTGGGCCCCGATGGGCGCGGACGACGAGACGGCACCGGAACCGGCTGCGCCCGGGGCCCTGGACGAGCGGGACCGGGCCGTCCTGGAGCTGGAGGGCCGCTCCTGGCGGACGGCCGGCGCCAAGGAGCGCGCCGTCCGGGAGGAGCTGGGGCTCTCCAGCACCCGGTACTACCAGTTGCTGAACGCACTGCTGGACCGGCCGGAGGCGCTGGCGCACGCCCCGGTCCTGGTCAACCGGCTGCGCCGGGTCCGCGACACCCGCCGGGCGGCGCGCCAGGCCCACCGGCCCGGCGGACCCGGTCCGGCGTCCGGCGGGTGACCCCCGGCCGGGCCGGGTACGGTGCCAGGCATGGGCCTTGCCGACATGACGCGACCGCTGACGGATGCCGGGCGCGCGGGGCTGGCGGCGGTGCTCGCCGCGCCCCGCGACGCCGTGATCGCCCTCGACTTCGACGGGACGCTCGCCCCGATCGTCCCCGACCCGAGCCGGGCCCGGGCGCACCCGGGCGTGGTGCCCGCGCTGCGCGTGCTGGCGCCGCGGGTCGGCGCGGTGGCGGTGGTCACCGGCCGCCCGGCCGCGCTGGCCGTGGAGTACGGCGGGCTCGCCGGGCTCGACGGGGTGGTGGTGCTCGGGCACTACGGCGCGGAGCGCTGGGAGGCCGGTGAGCTGACCGCGCCGCCGCCGCACCCGGGCGTCGACGCGGTGCGCGGGCGGCTGCCGCAGGTGCTGGCGGCGCTCGGCGCGCCGGACGGCACCTCGGTGGAGGACAAGGGCCGCTCGGTGGCCGTGCACACCCGGCGCACGGCCGAGCCGGCCGCCGCCTTCGAGCTGCTGCGCGGGCCGATGGAGGCGCTGGCCGGTGAGCACGGACTGGTGGTGGAACCGGGCCGGATGGTGCTGGAGCTGCGGCCGCCGGGGGTGGACAAGGGCGCGGCGCTGACCGGGCTGCTGCGGGAGCGCGGCGCCCGCTCGGTGCTCTACGCGGGCGACGACCTCGGGGACGTCCCGGCCTTCGCGGCGGTGGAGAAGCTGCGCGGGGAGGGCCTGGCCGGACTGCTGGTGTGCAGCGGCACGGTGGGTGACGCGCCGGACGCGCCGGTGCGCGAGCTCGCCGACCGGGCGGACCTGGTGGTCCCGGGCCCGGCCGGCGTGGTGGAACTGCTCGGCGCGCTGGGGGAGGAGCTCAGCGCAGGGCGTTGAGCTGGTCGAGGAACCACTGCTGGGGCGGCAGCGCGGTCGCGGCGGCGGCCAGCCGCTTGGTGCGGTCGGCGCGTTCGCCGGCCGCCATGGTGAGCCCGGCGTGCAGCGCCTCGGCGGTGGCCACGATGTCGTACGGGTTGACGCTCAGCGCGTCCTCGCCGAGTTCGGCGTGGGCGCCGGCCTCCCGGGACAGCACGAGCGCGCAGCCCCGGTCGGAGACCACCGGGACCTCCTTGGCGACCAGGTTCATGCCGTCCCGGATCGGGTTGACCAGGGCGACGTCGGCCATCCGGTAGGCGGCCAGCGAGCGCGGGAAGTCGTCGTCGACGTGCAGGACCAGCGGCGTCCAGTCCGGCGTGCGGAACTCCGCGTCGATCTCGGCGGCGAGCGCCCGCACCTGGTCGGTGTAGGCCCGGTACTCGGCGAGGTCGGTGCGGGACGGGTAGGCGAAGGCGATGTGCACCACCCGGTCGTGCCACTCGGGGCGGGTGCGCAGCAGGTGCCGGTAGGCCAGGAAGCCGCGGACGATGTTCTTGCTCAGCTCGGTGCGGTCGACCCGGACGACGGTCTGCCGCTCGCCGACGGTGGCGCGCAGGGCGGCGAGCCGCTCGTCGACGTCGGGGCGGTGGGCGCGCTCGCGCAGGAAGTCGGCGTCGGCGCCGAGGCCGTGGACGCCGAGCGCGGTGGTGCGGCCGGCGTACGTGACGGTGAGCGCCTCGCGGTCGACCGTCGCGCCGAGGAACCGCTCGCAGCAGTCGGCGAAGGCGAGCGCCCAGCGGCGGGTGAGGAAGCCGGCCCGGTCGGCGCCGAGGATGCCGGTCAGGACGGCCTCGGAGACGTCGTCGGGCAGCAGCCGCAGGTACTCCGGCGGTGCCCAGGGGGTGTGCGAGAAGTGGCCGATCCGCAGGTCGGGGCGGGCGGCGCGGAGCAGCGCCGGGACGAGCGAGAGGTGGTAGTCCTGCACCAGGACGGCGGCGCCGGGGGCCGCCTCGGCGGCGAGCGCCTCGGCGAAGGCGGTGTTGTAGTCGGTGTAGGCCTCCCACTCGGTGCGGAAGCCGGCGTCGAAGGCGGGGGCGGTCGGGGTGTTCCAGAGCAGGTGGTGGACGAACCAGAGGGTGGAGTTGGCGACGCCGTTGTAGGCGCGGGCGAAGGTCCGGGGGTCTATGTCGAGCATCCGCACGGCCTGTCCGCCGACGTCGTGGCCGGCCCGGTCGAGGCGGCCGTCCGGGGCCTCCCGGGCGGCCCGGCGGTCGGGGTCGGAGAGCGCGGCACAGACCCAGACGGCGTCCGGGTCGTCGATGGCGGAGAGCCCGGAGACCAGGCCTCCGCCGCCTCTGCGGAGGGTCAGCGTGCCGTCGTCCGCGGTGCCGAAGGACACCGGCCCCCGGTTGGACGCCACCAGGACGGGGGCGGCGCCGGTCGGATTCGAACGCTCGGTCGTGTCAGGGCCCATGGTTGGTTGGTTGCCGGGGGTCCGGGGTGGCAAACCCCCCTGGGCCTGACACGTGGGTCAGGTCACGACCCCCGGCTGACCCGGAAGCCGGGCTCCCGCCGGCGGGTGGCGTACTCGGGGACGGTGTGCATGGGCGGGCGTTCGACGGCGGTCACCGGGTGGGTGTGGGCGGTGAAGGCGCGGGTGCGCGGGTCGCGGGTGAACTGGGTGAGCCGGGGGTGCAGCAGGTCGGCGGAGGCCTTGAGCCGGTGGGCGCGGTCGAGCCGTTCCAGCGCGGTGCGGTAGATGGTGGCGGCCATCCGGCCGAGCGCCTGGCCGTCCTGGTGCCGGTGGTGGCGCACGCCGACGTCCACCTGGGCGAGCGCGTCCAGTCCGGCCGTCTCCAGGGCGTCCACCAGCAGGCCGAGCTCGACGCCGTAGCCGGTCGGGAAGGGCAGCCGTTCGAGCAGCGAGCGGCGGGCCGCGTACTCACCGCCGAGCGGCTGGACGAAACCGGCGAGTTCCGGCCAGTGCAGGTTGAGCAGCGGGCGGGCGACCAGTTCGGTGACCCGGCCGCCGCCGGCCGGCACCACCGCGCCGTCCGTCTCCAGCGGGCGGTCGTACATCGCCTTGACCAGCTGGATGTCCGGTTCGGTGAGCAGCGGGCCGATGATGCCGGAGACCAGGGCCGGGTCGAACTCGCGCAGGTCGGCGTCCACGAAGCAGACGATCTCGCCGCGGGTGACCAGCAGCGAACGCCAGAGCACCTCGCCCTTGCCGGGGGCGGCGGGCAGCCGGGGCAGGATCGCGTCGCGGTGCACGACGGTCGCGCCGGCCCGCGCGGCGACCTCGGCGGTGGCGTCGGCGGAGCCGGAGTCGACCACCACCAGCTCGTCGACCAGCGGCAGCCGCTCCATCAGCTCGCGGCGGATGATCCGGACGATCTCGCCGACGGTGGCCTCCTCGTCCAGGGCGGGCAGCACGACGCTGACCGTGCCGGCCGGGCCGAGCGCGCGCTTGGCCGCCGGCAGCGTGTGCACCGGGCGGTCGGCCGCGCTCCACGAGCGCCGGCGCAGCCAGGACGCCGTCTCGGGGAGGAGCTCGGGGGTCGGTTCGGGGGGCACGGTGCTCTCCTCGGCGGGCTCGGGGACGGGGCCTGGTGGGACGGGGCATCTCGCGTGGCGGACGGTGCCGTTCGGGGTTGACGCCTTCGGATACAGTCTTCGTACAGCGGTCGGACCTTCGCACGCCGGGGTCACCGCTGAGCAGGACCACAACTTCACAGAGCTCATCCAGAGGGACTGAGGGAACGGCCCGTTGACGTCCCGGCAACCTTCTCGCACGGCTGGCGTACGGCCCCGGCGGGACAGGTGCCAATTCCGGCCCGGGCGCGACCGCGTCACGGGGAAGATGAGGAGAGAGGCCTCCGCCACATGTCCATCGACACCGCCGCACCCGTCACGGTCGACCTCGGCCCCGCCGCCCAGCTGTCCTGTCGCGAGTGCGGAACCCGCTTCCCGCTCGGCCCCAGCTTCGCCTGCCTGGAGTGCTTCGGCCCGCTGGAGATCGCCTACGACTTCGGCAGCGAGGGCGCCGAGGAGCTGCGCAAGCGCATCGAGGCCGGTCCCGCGTCCATCTGGCGCTACGCGCCGCTGCTGCCGGTGCCCGCCGACGTCGCGAGCAAGCCGAACCTGAACCCGGGCTGGACCCCGCTGGTGAAGGCCGACAACCTGGGCCGCGAGCTGGGCTTCACCGCGCAGCTGCACGTCAAGGACGACTCCGGCAACCCGACCCACTCCTTCAAGGACCGCGTGGTGGCCTGCGCCATCGAGGCGGCCCGCGCGTTCGGCTACACCACGCTGTCCTGCTCCTCGACCGGCAACCTGGCCGGCGCGGTGGGCGCGGCGGCGGCCCGGGCGGGCTTCCGGTCCTGCGTGTTCATCCCGCACGACCTGGAGCAGGGCAAGGTCGTGATGGCCGGGGTGTACGGCGGCGAGCTGGTCGGCATCGAGGGCAACTACGACGACGTGAACCGGTTCTGCTCGGAGCTGATCGGCGACCCGGCCGGCGAGGGCTGGGGCTTCGTCAACGTCAACCTGCGGCCGTACTACGGCGAGGGCTCCAAGACGCTCGCCTACGAGATCTGCGAGCAGCTGGGCTGGCGGCTGCCGGAGCAGATCGTGATCCCGATCGCCTCGGGCTCCCAGCTCACCAAGATCGACAAGGGTCTACAGGAGCTGATCAAGCTCGGCCTGGTCGAGGACCGGCCGTACCGCATCTTCGGCGCCCAGGCGGCGGGCTGCTCGCCGGTCTCGGCCGCGTTCAAGGCCGGCCACGACGTGATCCGGCCGGTCAAGCCGGACACCATCGCCAAGTCGCTCGCGATCGGCAACCCGGCCGACGGCCCGTACGTGCTGGACATCGCCCGGCGCACCGGCGGCGCGGTCGAGGACGTGACGGACGAGGAGGTCGTGGCCGCGATCCGGCTGCTGGCCCGCACCGAGGGCATCTTCGCGGAGACCGCGGGCGGCGTGACGGTCGGCGTGCTGAAGAAGCTGGTCGAGACCGGTCAGCTGGACCCGTCGAAGGAGACCGTCGCGATCAACACCGGCGACGGCCTGAAGACCCTCGACGCCGTCTCGGAGGCCGGGATGACCGCCGTCATCCGGCCGACCCTGGAGTCCTTCCGGGGCGCCGGCCTGGCGTCCGCCTGATCCCTCCACGCTCCACCCGCCCCCCGCGCCGCCCCCGCGCCCGCACCGAGGAGACCCCCATGAGCGCCAACGTCCGCATCCCGACCATCCTGCGCACCTACACCGGCGGCGCCAGCGAGGTGCCCGCCGAGGGCACCACCCTGGGCGAGGTCATCGCCGACCTGGAGAAGAACCACGCCGGGATCGCCGCCCGCATCCTGGACGACACCGGCAAGCTGCGCCGCTTCGTCAACGTCTACGTGAACGACGACGACGTGCGCTTCGCCGAGGGCCTGGCGACGGAGATCAAGGACGGCGCCAACATCTCGATCATTCCGGCGGTCGCCGGCGGCTGAGCCCCGCCGCGCCCGTTCCCGCCGGGCGGATGTGCCGTTGACCGGCCGTCCGCGACACGGAATTCCGTGCCGCGGACGGCCGCGCGTATTTTGGCGGGAATATTTTCGGTCCCGGTCGGAGTAAAGTGTCGCTCGACCGGGAACAGGGGCCGCCCTCCTCCCCTTGTCCGGGAACGAATCCACCGCACCGCCACCGCCGTCGCCGGCCGCCCCTCGGGACGGGGCCGGGCGTGGGGCCCGGGAAACATGTCAGGCCGGTGTCAGAATTCTGACAGGGATTTTGGGTAATACGTCCGCTATGTCCGGTGGGAATTGCGGCTTTCCTGTGGATTGCGCCCGTCCTGTCCGCTGCGACTCCGGGTGAATTCCCCGACATTGGCCCTGTTGCAGAGGGCGTCGATCCGGATACATTCAGCCGCGGTCGACGCAATCGCCCGTTCGCCGGATGCCGTTCGGCGGACCCGGGAGGATTGCGGCATGCACGGCCGCGCCCAGGGGGGGTTCCCCGGGCCGGCCTCCAACCAGACCCGCGTCCGCAGACCTGCGGGGGCGTGAAGGGCCAGCACAGCACTAGGGGAGTTCGGAATGGCTCAGGGCACCGTCAAGTGGTTCAACGCGGAGAAGGGCTACGGCTTCATCGCGGTCGACGGTGGTGCGGACGTCTTCGTCCACTACAGCGCGATCCAGATGGACGGCTACCGCACCCTTGAGGAGGGCCAGCGGGTCGAGTTCGAGATCTCTCAGGGGCAGAAGGGCCCGCAGGCGGACATGGTCCGCGCGGCGGTCTGACCTTTCCGACACCCAGGAGTTCGGCTCGGCCCATCGGCTGGTGCGCCTCTTGCTTCACGGCGGGGCCGGGGGGCCCCACGCGCCCCGGCCCGCCCGTGGTTGATGGCGCGCGCGCGCGGGGTGCCCCCGGGGGGGGGAGCCACCCCCCCCAAGTGTGAT
>NZ_JBHYUU010000042.1:16903-49203 GCF_042749955.1 Kitasatospora sp. NPDC059462
TTACCGCCACCTTGTTGTTGGGCTCGCCCAATGGGTGGGGGCGCCTTTGGTTACCGGGGGGGCCGGGGCGACCCAGGCCGCCGGGCCCCGCCGTTCATGCTGCCGCGGCTCGCGCGGTTGCCCGCGGGGCTTGCACTCGCCCACCCAGAGTGCTAATCATTGGCGTTAGCACTCTGAGCTTGAGAGTGACAAGCGGACCGGGTCGGTGAGGCCCCCGGGAGCGGTAGGGGAATGGACCCCCGCACACCAGGGCCGTCCGTCGCGGGCACCCCTTGGTCCGAGCAGTCGACCGTGTCCCGGAGGACCACTTCAGATGGCCAAGATCATCGCCTTTGATGAGGAAGCTCGCCGCGGCCTTGAGCGTGGCATGAACCAGCTCGCCGACGCAGTGAAGGTCACGCTCGGCCCCAAGGGTCGCAACGTCGTGCTGGAGAAGAAGTGGGGCGCCCCCACCATCACCAACGACGGTGTCTCCATCGCCAAGGAGATCGAGCTCGAGGACCCGTACGAGAAGATCGGTGCGGAGCTCGTCAAGGAGGTCGCCAAGAAGACCGACGACGTCGCGGGTGACGGCACCACCACCGCCACCGTGCTGGCCCAGGCGCTCGTCCGCGAGGGTCTGCGCAACGTCGCCGCCGGCGCCAACCCGATGGCCCTGAAGCGCGGCATCGAGAAGGCCGTCACCGCCGTCTCCGACCAGCTCCTGGCCCAGGCCAAGGACGTGGAGACCAAGGAGCAGATCGCCTCCACCGCCTCCATCTCCGCCGCCGACACCCAGATCGGCGAGCTGATCGCCGAGGCCATGGACAAGGTCGGCAAGGAAGGCGTCATCACCGTCGAGGAGAGCAACACCTTCGGTCTGGAGCTTGAGCTCACCGAGGGCATGCGCTTCGACAAGGGCTACATCTCGGCCTACTTCGCCACCGACCTGGAGCGTATGGAGACCTCGTTCGAGGACCCGTACATCCTGATCGCCAACTCCAAGATCGGCTCGGTCAAGGACCTGCTGCCGCTGCTGGAGAAGGTCATGCAGAGCGGCAAGCCGCTCGTCATCATCGCCGAGGACGTCGAGGGCGAGGCCCTGTCGACCCTGGTCGTGAACAAGATCCGCGGCACCTTCAAGTCCGTCGCCGTCAAGGCCCCGGGCTTCGGCGACCGCCGCAAGGCCATGCTCCAGGACATCGCCATCCTCACCGGTGGCACCGTGATCTCCGAGGAGGTCGGCCTGAAGCTGGAGAACGCCGGCGTCGACCTGCTGGGCACCGCCCGCAAGGTGGTCATCACCAAGGACGAGACCACCATCGTCGACGGTGGCGGCGACAGCGAGCAGGTCGCGGGCCGCGTGAACCAGATCCGCGCCGAGATCGAGAACAGCGACTCGGACTACGACCGCGAGAAGCTCCAGGAGCGCCTCGCCAAGCTGGCCGGCGGCGTGGCCGTCATCAAGGCCGGCGCGGCCACCGAGGTGGAGCTCAAGGAGCGCAAGCACCGCATCGAGGACGCCGTCCGCAACGCGAAGGCCGCCGTCGAGGAGGGCATCGTCGCCGGTGGTGGCGTCGCCCTGCTGCAGGCCGGTGTCGCCTTCGAGAAGCTGGAGCTGGACGGCGACGAGGCCACCGGTGCCAACATCGTCAAGGTCGCGCTGGAGGCCCCGATCAAGCAGATCGCGACCAACGCCGGCCTTGAGGGCGGCGTCGTGGTGGAGAAGGTGCGCAACCTCCCCGCCGGTCACGGCCTGAACGCCGCCACCAACGAGTACGTCGACCTGGTCGCCGAGGGCATCATCGACCCGGCCAAGGTCACCCGCTCCGCGCTGCAGAACGCCGCCTCCATCGCGGCGCTGTTCCTCACCACCGAGGCCGTCATCGCCGACAAGCCGGAGAAGGCCGCCGCGGCCGCCGGCGGCGGCATGCCGGGCGGTGACATGGACTTCTGATCCGCTGGTCGGATCGGCTGTTCTCGCTCGCACGGGCGGTTCCCTCCGGGGAGCCGCCCGTGCGGCGTTCCCGGAGCTTCTTGGGAGACTGGACGGATGGCTACGACAGACGACATCGAGACGGCGCTGCACTCCGCGCGGGCGCTGATCCTGGCCGACCTGACCGCGCGGGACGCCGCCGACGCCGCCGTGGTGTCGCTGGTGGAGCAGGCCGTGACGCACCGGCGCTGGTGGCTGGAGCAGTGGCCGGACGGCGCCGCGTTCGTGCTGGGCCTGGTGGCCCAGGACGTCCAGGACGCGCTGCTGGAGAGCCACGGGCGCTGGCCGCTGTGCGAGGACTGCGCGGCGGACGGGGATCCGCACGCGCTGGGCGTGGAGCCCGAGCTGGGGCCGGACCCGCACTGGGTGTGCGGCAAGCGCGGCGTCGTGGTCGCCGCGGTGGGGGCGCTCACCTGACCTCCCCTCTCCTCCGGACGCCGGCTCCGACCGTCGTCGTGCCCCCCGGCACGGCGGCGGTTTTTTCACGGCTTGCGGAACCGATGGACGGCATATGTAGTCTACCGACTTATATAGTCCGTCTGAGCCTTCACGGCCAAGCGAGGGGGAGACCCATGTCCCAGTCAGATCCGACCCGGCCCGTCCTGGAGCTGCGGGCGGTCACCCGGGTGCACGGCGCGGGCGCGGCCGAGGTACAGGCGCTGCGCGGCGTCGACCTGGCCGTCCGCCCCGGCGAGTTCGTCGCCGTCATGGGGCCCTCCGGCTCCGGGAAGTCCACCCTGCTCACGCTGGCCGGCGGCCTGGACCGGCCCAGCCGCGGACAGGTGCTGGTCGAGGGCGTCGAACTCGGCGCGCTGAGCCGCACCGGCCTGGCCGCCGTGCGGCGCCGCTCGGTCGGCTACGTCTTCCAGGACTACAACCTCGTCCCCGCGCTGACCGCCGCCGAGAACATCGCGCTGCCCCGGGAGCTGGACGGCGTCTCCGGGCGGACCGCCCGCCGCGAGGCCCGGGCCGCGCTGGACGAGCTGGGCATCGGCGAGCTGGCCGACCGCTTCCCCGAGCAGCTGTCCGGCGGCCAGCAGCAGCGGGTCGCGATCGCCCGCGCGCTGGTCGGCGACCGGCGGCTGGTGCTGGCCGACGAGCCCACCGGAGCCCTCGACTCGGCCACCGGCGAGGCCGTGCTCGGTGTGCTGCGGGCGCGCTGCGACGCGGGGGCCGCCGCCATGATGGTCACCCACGACGCCCGGCACGCCGTCTGGGCCGACCGGGTGGTCGTGCTGCGCGACGGCCTGGTGGTCCAGGAGACCAGCGGACGGCAGGCCGCGCAGCTGCTGCCGGTCGGCGGGAACGGCGGCCGGTGATGAAGCTCTCCGCCCTGCGCGTCGCCCTGCGGATCGCCCGCCGCGACGCCCTGCGCGCCAAGGGCCGCAGCGCCCTGGTGGCCGCCATGGTCGCGCTTCCGGTGCTCGGTGTCGCCGGCGCCGACGTCGTCCACCGCAGTGGACAGCTCACCCCCGGCGAACGGGTCGAACGGCTGATGGGCGGGGCGGACGCCCTGATCACCGCCCACCGGCCGGGCCGCTCGGTCGACCAGGGGCCGTTCGCCGAGGACGGCGTGCAGGTGCTCCAGGAGGACCGGACCGATCCGGCCTCGGTGGCGGCCGCCGCCGCGGCGGGTTCCCCCAGCGGCCTGGTCGCCGGGCTGCTGCCCGCCGGCGCCCTGCTGCTGCCGGCCACCCCCGGGCCGGCGGTCAGCACCTCCACCCGCGAGGGCCTGTTCACCACCTCGACCTCCGAGGCGGACCTCACCGACCGGATCTGGCAGGGCCGGCTCGACCTGGTCGAGGGGAGGGCGCCGAGCGCGCCGCACGAGGCGGCCGTCACCCGGGCCTTCCTCACCGAGGCCGGACTGCGGATCGGTGACTCCACCACGGTCAAGGGCCTCGACACGACGCCGTTCCGGCTGACCGCCGTGGTCGAGTACCCCGGGGACCTCGACAAGGTCGAGCTGGTGGCCCGGCCCGGCGAGCTGACCGCCCCGCTGGCCGCGGCGGGCCCGTCCGCCGCGGGCGGCCCGTCCGGGCTGACCGCGGCCGGGGCGGACGAGGGCCGCCCGGAGCGCTGGCTGGTGCGGATGCCCGGCGGCGCCGCCCTGGACTGGCCCGCCGTCCGCACGCTCAACCGGTACGGCTTCACGGTGACCTCGCGCGCCGTGGCGCTCGATCCGCCGCCCGCGTCCGCCGTCACCTACGACCCCGATCTGTTCAGGCTCCCCGACGCGGACAAGCGGGTCGTGGTGCTGGCCACGGTGGCCGGGATGGCGCTGCTGGAGGTCGCCCTGCTGGCCGGACCGGCCTTCGCGGTGGGCGCCCGGCGCGCGCGCCGGCAGCTCGCCCTGATCGGCGCCGCCGGCGGCGACCGCGGCCACGTCCGCGCGGTCGTGCTCGGCTCCGGGCTGGTGCTCGGAACCGTCGGGGCGGCCGTCGGCCTGGTGACGGGCGTCGGACTGGTCGCCGTGCTGCGGACCTGGGCGGAGGAGGCCGGCGGCAGCCGCTTCGGACACTTCGCGATCGCGCCGCTCGACCTGCTGGCGATCGCCGCCGTGGGAGTGGTCACCGCGCTGCTGGCCGCCGTGGTGCCTGCGGTCCAGGCCGCGCGCCGCGACGTGGTGGCCGGCCTCACCGGCCGGGACACCGTCGGCGCGCCGAGCCGCAGGCTCCCGCTGCTGGGTCTGGTCCTGGTCGTCGCGGGTGCGGGCCTGGCGCTCTACGGCGCCGGCGGCCAGGACGCCACCGGCCTGCCGGTGTTCCAGGGGCTCACCCGGAAGGCGCTCACCGTGCTCGCCGGGGCGGTCACCGCCGAGATCGGCTTCCTGCTCCTCACCCCGCTGCTGATCGCGCTGTCCGGCCGGCTCGCCGCCCGGCTGCCGCTCGGCCCCCGGCTGGCCCTGCGCGACTCGGCCCGCCACCGCGGCCGCACCGCGCCCGCCGTGGCCGCGGTGATGGCCGCCGTCGCCGGAGCCGTCGCCGTCGGCGTCTACACCACCGGCACCGAGGCCCAGGACCGGGCCGCCTACCGGCCGGCCGCCCCGATGGGGGCCGTCGTGGTCGAGGCCCCGATGAAGCCGGACGACCCGCAGCTGCCGCGGCTGCGCGCCGCCGTCGAGCGGGACCTGCCGGACGCGGGCGCGCGCGCCGACGTCCACGGCATGCTGTACGTCTTCTGCGAGGGCTGCTCCAGCGCGGTGCGGGCCAAGGGCACGGGCGGCCGGTTCGAGGACGGCGGCCCCGGGAGCCGCGCGCTGGTCGGCGACGCGACGGTGCTGCGCAACCTGTTCGGGGTGGACGACCGGGCCGTCGAGGAGGCCCTGGCCGCCGGCCGGGCGATCGTCTTCGACCGCGACCGGCTGCACGACGGCCGGGCGGTGCTCACCATGATGGGCGCGGCCGGCGGTGGCCCGGTCCAGCCGGGGGAGGCGCCGCAGCCGGGCGTCAAGGAGATCGCGGTCGACGCGCTCCTGGTCGACAACCCGGACGCCGCCCGGTACGGGGGGCTGCTGATGAGCCCGGAGGCGGTGCGCAAGGCCGGTCTCGCCACCGAGTCGATCGGCTCGGTGTGGCGGCCCGCGCACCCGCCCACCGCCAAGGTGCAGCAGCGCGTGGAGGCCGACGTGGCCCAGGTCGTCCCGCGGGCGACGCTGCACGTGGAGCGCGGTTTCCAGCCGAAGGACGACGTGATCGGCCTCGCGCTCGCCGGGTTCGCCGGGGTGGTGGTGCTGGGCGCCGCGGCCGTGGCCACCGGTCTCGCCGCCGCCGACTCGCTGGCCGACCGGGCCACCCTGGCCGCGGTCGGTGCGCCGCCGCGGATCCACCGGGTGCAGGCCGGCCTGCAGAGCACGCTGATCGCGGGGCTCGGGGCGGTGATCGGTACGGTCAGCGGGTTCGTGCCCGCGGCGGCGCTGCTGCGCTCGCACGCGAGCGGGCGGATCGGCGAGCCGGCGGCCGCGTTCACCGCGCCGTGGGGGCTGCTGGTGATGATCACGGTGGTGCTGCCGGTGGTGGCGGGGCTGGGCGCGGCCGCGTTCACCCGCTCGCGGCTGCCGCTGGCGCGCCGGACGGCGTGACGCCGGGCGGCGTGACGTCAGGCGGCCCGGAGGCCGCCGGCCGGGTGGGTGCGCTCAGCCGGCGGTCTCCAGGCGGGCGAGTTCGGCGGCGAGGTTGGCCCGGGCGGCGGCGTCGAAGCGGGCGTGCGCCGTGGGCGTGCGGTAGAGCGAGGGGAGCGCGAGCAACTGCCGGAGCACGGCCGCGCGCCCGGCGCGGAAGTCCGGCGCCGGCACGAAGGAGTACTCCTCCCGGACGGCCGCCGCGTACGCCGCGTAGTCCTGCGGCGGACCGCCGAGCACGGCGAGGTCGGCGTCGCACAGCACCTCGCCGTCGCGGTCGCCCGGCGCGGGGTGGTGGGTGACGGTGAGCCGGACCAGCCGGGCGACCTCCTCCACCCGGGCCGCCGACAGCCCCAGCCCGGCGAGCGCGCGGACGGCGAGGACGGCGCTGCGCTCCTCGTTCTCGGAGCGGTCCGGGCGGTAGACGGCGTCGTGGAACCAGGCGGCCAGCCGGACGGCGTCCGGGTCGCCGGCGTGCCCGGCGAGCGCGTCGACGTGGCCCAGCACCGCCCGCAGGTGGTCGGTGGTGTGGTAGCGGCGCTGCGGCTCGGACCAGCGGCGCAGCAGCTCCCGGCCGGCCGGGGCGGGGTCGGCGTGCGCGCCGCAGCGGTGCAGCAGGGCGGTCCAGGCGGCGAGCAGGTCGGCGGGGGCGTCGGCGTCGGGCATGGCGCCATTCTGCTGGGCGGCGCCGCACGAACGGTCGATTCCACTGGACTGGATATGTCGGCGAGAGGTATATGTAGCTCCATGACGGAACGGGCCATGCAGGAACCGACACTGCTTCTGCTCACTGCGCTGGCCGATGCCCCCAGGCACGGCTACGCGCTCATCCAGGAGATCTCCGCGATCTCCGAGGGCCGGGTCAAGATGCGCACCGGCACGCTGTACGGCGCCCTCGACCGGCTGCTCCAGCAGGGCCTGATCGAGGTCGCCTCCGAGGAGATCGTCGACGGGCGCGCCCGGCGCACCTACGCGCTCACCGAGGGCGGACGGGGCGCGCTGGCCACCGAGGCCGAGCGGCTGCGCGCCGTCGCCGAGGAGGCCGAGCGGCGGCTGGCGGCCGTCCGCCCGACCGTCGTCCGGCCCGCCGCGGCGTCGGCCAAGCTCGCATTCATCAAGGTCAGGGGGGCCTACGCATGACGATCCAGTCCTTCCCCGGGATGGTGGCGGACCCGGTGGCGTTCCGCGCCGCGCTCCGGCTCTACCCGGCCCGCTACCGGCGCGAGCGCGGTGACGAGCTGTCCGCCGTCTTCGCGGACAGCACGGAGGGGGCGGGCCGGCTCGCCACCGTCCGGGAGGCCCTCGACCTGGGGTCGTACGGGCTGCGGATGCGCACCGGTCTGACCGCCACCTCGCTCGCGGGCCGGCTGCTCGCGCTGGCCGCGCCGCTGATCGCCGGGGCGATCGCGGGCCTGAGCCTGACCCTGGTCGGGTACGACGCCCTCCGCCCCGGCGGGTACTCCCTGTTGTGGAGGCTGCCGGACCGGCTCGTCCAGGTGCCCTACTTCCTGTGGGGCGTCGGCATGGTGATCGCGCCGCTGCTGCTGGCCGCCGCGGTCCTGGCCGGCCGGTGGCGGCTCGCGCGGCTCGCGGCGCTCGCCGTGGCGTTCGTCGGGCTCTGGGGGGCGGTGTGGGCGGCCGTCGCCTACGCCCCCAACACCTGGCTCTGCTTCCTGGAGATCGCCCAGGCGTCCCCGGCGCTGCTCGCCGGCCTGCTCCTCGCGCTCGCGCCGCAGGAGCTGCTGGAGCGTCCGAGCTGGCGCGACCGGGCCGTGGTGGTCGCGGCGGCGGTGGGCGGCGGGCTGGTCCTGTGGGCGGAGGACTTCTACGGCTCCTTCGTGCTGATGGACGGCGCGGCGGCCGCGGCGCTGCTGCTCGTCCCGCTGTTCGCGCTGCTCTTCGCGGCGCGCGAGCGGCTGGTTCCGGCGGCGATCGGGCTCGCGGTGCTGCCGCTGACGGCCGGGTTCAACCTGTTCCGCGTCTGGCAGACGGTCGGCGGCGTGTGGCGGCTGCTCCCGATGGCGGTCGCGGTGCTGGTGGTGCTGCTGGCGGCAGGCCGGCTGCTGCGCCGCGGCGGTGCCGGGGCGGGAGGTGGCCGGAGCCACGCCTGAGGGCGGGGACGGCCGGGGCCTCGCCGCCCCGCGAACGGCCGGACGACCGGGGTGCGTGACCTGGGTGTCCGGCCGTCGCGCGTTCCCGGGAGGGGCGCGTTGTCCGGCCAACCGGCCGCACGGGGCTCGCCGGGGGGCGGACCGGTGTGGCAGGCTATCCGATATGTCTAGACCAATTTTCGAAGTCATCGCGCTGACGCCCCAGGACGCCCAGGCCGCCGAGTCGGGCGGCGCCGACCGGCTCGAACTGGTCACCGACATGGCCGCCGACGGTCTCACCCCGTCGGCCGAGGACTTCGCCAGGATCCGTGCCGCCGTCGAGCTGCCGCTGCGCGTCATGCTCCGCATCCGGGACGGCTTCGCCCCCGGCGACCTGGACGAGCTGCGCGCCCGCGCCGCCGCGCTGCGGGCCGAGGGCGCCGACGAGTTCGTCTTCGGCTTCCTCGACGCCGCGGGCGCTGTCGACCTCGCCGCCACCGAGGCCGTCGCCGAGGCGGTGGCCGGCTGCCGCTGGACCTTCCACCGGGCGATCGACCACAGCGCCGACCGGGCCGCCGTCCGCGCGGCCGTCGGCGCGCTGCCCGGGCTGGACACCTTCCTCACCTCCGGCGCGGCCGGCGGCGTGGACGCCGGCCGGGACGTCCTGCTGGCCGAGCTGGCCCGGGCCGGCGAGCCCGGCCACACCCAGCGGATCCTGATCGGCGGCGGCCTGCGGGCCGAGCACCTGCCGGGGCTGCGGGCGGCCGGGTTCGACGCCTTCCACGTCGGCGGGGCCGTCCGGGTGGACGGCTGGCAGACGCCGGTCGACGCCGCCAAGGTCGCCGAGTGGCGGGCGATGATCGACGGCTGAGCCGGCGGCCCGCCGTCGGGGCACCGGGGCCGGACCGTCGTGCCGACGGACCGGCCCCGCGCGTTCAGCCCAGCTGCTCCGGCAGCGGCTCGGCGTGCAGCACCTCCAGGCCGGAGACCGCACGGGTCAGCGCCACGTACAGCCGCCGCAGCCCGGTCCGCTCGTCCGGCTCGCCCGCGACCACCGCGGCCGGCTCGTCCAGCACCACGTAGTCGTACTCCAGACCCTTGGCCAGTGACGCCGGGACGAGCGTCAGCCGGGCCTCGGCACTGGTCTCGGTGCCGGGTGCGAGGTGCGCCAGCCCGGCCTCGGCCAGCGCCTGCGCGAGCAGCGGGACGCGCGCGTCGGCCGCGATCAGACCGGTCGACCCCTCCCGCTCCAGCGCCCGCCGGCAGGCCTCGACCACGGCCTCGGTCCGCTCCCCCTCGGTGACCCGGCGGACCGTCAGCGATCCCGGGGCCTCACGCACCGAACTGGCCGGATTCAGCCCGGGGGCGATCGACGGCAGCAGCCGGGAGGCGTACGCGATGACCTCCTCCGGTACCCGGAAGCCCTTGGTCAGCTCCTCGATGTGGGCGGCCGGCTTGCCCAGGTGGTGCAGCGCCTCCGGCCAACTCGCCGTCGCCCAGGGGGTGGTGCCCTGCGCGAGGTCGCCCAGCACGGTCGCCGAGCCGGTGGTGCAGCGGCGGCCGACCGCGCGGTACTGCATCGGCGAGAGGTCCTGCGCCTCGTCCAGCACCACGTGCCCCAGCGAGGGGGTGCGCCGCACCAGGTCCGTCGCCTCGTCGACGAGGACGGCGTCGGCGGCCGTCCAGCGGGCGGTCTTCACCGAGCGGCCCCGCTTGGGCCACAGCACGGCGGCCTGCTCCTCGGCGCTCAGCACGCCCTGCGCGCAGGCGGCCAGGAACTCCGGCTCGGAGAGCAGCCGCAGCACCAGCTTGGCCGGGTCGACGGCCGGCCAGCACGCCCTGACCACCGCCTTCACCGCGGAGTTGCGGGCCACCGCGTCCTGCACCCGGTCGTCCGGGGCCTCGCCGCCCTGCTCCATCTTCAGCAGCACGGCGTGCGCGATCCGCTGCGGCAGCGCCTCCGCGGCCGCCCCGTAGCGGATGTCACGGCCCTTCAGTTCCTCGATGATCGCGACCAGTTCGTGCACCGGGACGCGCCAGCGGCGGGAGCCGCGGACCACCACGCACGGTTCGGCGGGCAGCGCGATGCCGGAGCGCACCGCCCGGCGCAGCACCTCCGCCATCCGGGCGTCGCCCTTCAGGCGGGCCGCCTCGGGGGTGTCCTCGCCGCGCACCTCGACGTGCCCGACCAGCTGCTGCACGGTGGCCTGCGCGACGTCCAGCTCGCCCAGCGCGGGCAGCACCTGCTCGATGTAGGAGAGGAAGGCGTTGTTGGGGCCGATCACGAGGGTCCCGGTGCGGGCCAGCCGCTCGCGGTGCGCGTACAGCAGGTACGCCACGCGGTGCAGGCCGACGGCGGTCTTCCCGGTGCCGGGGGCGCCCTGCACGCAGAGGGTGCCGGAGATGTCGGCGCGGACGATCTCGTCCTGCTCCGGCTGGATGGTCGCCACGATGTCGCGCATCGGGCCGACGCGCGGCTTCTCGATCTCCGCGGCCAGCAGGGCGGAGGAGGTCTCGTCCTCGGCGGGGTCGGAGAGGTGCTCGTCCTCGTACGCGGTGAGCTCGCCGCCGGTGTAGCCGAAGCGGCGGCGGCGCTCGACGTCCAGCGGCTCGGTGCGGCTGGCCCGGTAGAACGGCTGGGAGACCGGCGCGCGCCAGTCGATCACCATCGGGTCGCCGTCCGCGTCGTGCACGTGCCGGCGCCCGATGTAGAAGCTTTCCCCGCCCGATCCCTCGCTCAACTCCTCGCTGATCGCGTGCAGGTAGTCGAGCCGGCCGAAGAACAGCGGAGTGTGCGAGAGGTCGGCCAGGGCGGCGATCCTGGCCTCGATCTGGTTCTGCAGCACGAGGGCGGTGACCCAGGTGCCGGTGACGTCGCGGATGTCCAGGGACTCGACGTCCTCGCGCATCGCGCGCAGCGCGGCCCTGGACGCGGCCAGGTGGTCGCGTTCGCGCTGCAGGGGGTCGGTGGTGGGGGTGGCGGGCACAGCGAACCTTCCCGGCTGCCCCGGACGCGGGCGCAGCGGATCGTAGGAGCTCACGGTGGATACCGGCCGGTTGCCGAACGGCCGGTACCTCCCCCGGCTGCCTGCGCGACTTCAGCAGGTACCACGGTTCGGGAGGGGGCAGACGGACGATCCTAGCCGCGTCCGCCCCTCCGAGCCACCCCCGTCCCCGCCGTTACAGGACGTCGTCCGCGTCGATGATCCGGTAGGCGTAGCCCTGTTCCGCGAGGAAGCGCTGGCGGTGGGCGGCGAAGTCCTGGTCGACGGTGTCGCGGGCGACCACCGAGTAGAAGTGGGCGGCGTGCCCGTCCGCCTTGGGGCGCAGCACCCGGCCGAGGCGCTGGGCCTCCTCCTGCCGGGAGCCGAAGGTCCCGGAGACCTGGATGGCGACGGTCGCCTCCGGCAGGTCGATGGAGAAGTTGGCGACCTTGGAGACCACCAGGACGCCGATCTCCTTGTTGCGGAAGGCGTCGAACAGCTTCTCGCGCTGGGCGTTGCTGGTCTCGCCCTTGATCACCGGGGCGTCCAGGGCCTCGCCGAGCTCGTCGAGCTGGTCGATGTACTGGCCGATGATCAGCGTCTGGTCCTTCTCGTGCTTCTTGACCAGGGCCTCCACCACCCGGCGCTTGGTCGCCGTGGTCGCGCAGAAGCGGTAGCGCTCCTCGGGCTCCGCGGTCGCGTAGGCGAGCCGCTCGGAGTCGGTGAGGGTGACCCGCACCTCGCAGCAGTCGGCGGGCGCGATGTAGCCCTGCGCCTCGATCTCCTTCCACGGGGCGTCGAAGCGCTTGGGCCCGATCAGGCTGAACACGTCGCCCTCGCGGCCGTCCTCGCGCACCAGGGTGGCGGTCAGGCCGAGCCGGCGGCGGGCCTGGAGGTCCGCGGTGAACTTGAACACCGGGGCCGGCAGCAGGTGGACCTCGTCGTAGACGACCAGGCCCCAGTTGCGGGCGTCGAACAGCTCCAGGTGGGCGTAGACGCCCTTCCGCTTGGTGGTCATCACCTGGTAGGTGGCGATGGTGACCGGGCGGATCTCCTTCCTGGTGCCGCTGTACTCGCCGATCTCGTCCTCGGTGAGCGAGGTCCGCCGGACCAGCTCGTGCTTCCACTGGCGGGCCGAGACGGTGTTGGTGACCAGGATCAGCGTGGTCGACTTGGCGTGCGCCATCGCCGCCGCGCCGACCAGCGTCTTGCCGGCGCCGCAGGGCAGCACGACGACGCCCGAGCCGCCGTGCCAGAAGCCCTCCACGGCCTGCGCCTGGTAGGGGCGCAGGCTCCAGCCGTCCTCCTCCAGGTCGATCGGGTGCGCCTCGCCGTCCACGTAGCCGGCGAGGTCCTCGGCGGGCCAGCCGAGTTTCAGCAGCACCTGCTTGATCTGGCCGCGCTCGGAGGGGTGCACCACCACGGTGTCCGGGTCGATCCGGGCGCCGACCAGCGGGACGATCTTCTTGGACCGCAGCACCTCCTCCAGCACCGGTCGGTCGGTGCTGGTGAGCACCAGCCCGTGGGTCGGGTGCCTGACCAGCCGCAGCCGCCCGTACCGGGCCATCGTGTCGGCCACGTCGACCAGCAGCGCGTGCGGCACCGGGTAGCGCGAGTACGTCACCAGGGCGTCCACGACCTGCTCGGCGTCGTGGCCCGCGGCCCGCGCGTTCCACAGCCCGAGCGGCGTCACCCGGTACGTGTGCACGTGCTCGGGCGCCCGCTCCAGCTCCGCGAACGGCGCGATGGCCCGGCGGCAGTCGGCGGCCTTGGGGTGGTCGATCTCCAGGAGAAGAGTCTTGTCGCTCTGGACGATGAGCGGTCCGTCGTTCACGCGGGGGTGCCCTCCACTGGCTGACAGGTCTGTCGGGTCTGCGGGTCCGTCGGGACGCCGACCCTCCAGTGTCGCGCATCCGGACGGGTGGGCGGGACCGCCGCGGGCCGGAAGGGCGGGAAGGCTACTTCCACTCGTGGAACGCGCCGGTGGACTTGCCGTCCGGGGCGACCTCGTACTCGAAGAGGCCGACGACGTGGTTGAGGCGGTCGAGCCGGGGCGAGGAGGTGGTGAAGAAGAGCGAGCCGCGCCAGCTGGTGCCGCCGCCCCCGGTGAAGCGGCCGATGCCGATGCCGCGCCACACGACGCTCTCGCCGTCGGCCGTCATGTCGACGCCCTGGCCCTCGCCGTGCAGGCTGCCGTCGGCGCGCAATTCGGACTCGTAGGTGCCGAAGCCGGTGACGGGGGTGCCGTAGTAGCTGCCGCTGCCCTCGAACGAGACCTCGACGACGACATGGCCGTCCCCGGCGTCGAGGACGCGCCGGCCGGTGTCATGGCCCTGGGTGTTGCCGATCGGATCGCCGAGCATGATGACTCCTTTCGTCACCCCCCGCACTCCGGACTACGCCGGTGGGGGCGGGGCGTCAACTGCCGGTACGGGCGGTGCGGAAGGGGTGGCGGGGGGTGACCGTCGGCGCGGTGGCTCGTTGGGCAGGGCATGAACAAGTCGAAGCGCGTCCTCACCGCTCTCGCCCTCGCCGGCACGGCCTTCGCCGCCACCGCCTCCTCGGCCGGCTCCGCGCACGCGATCGCCGGCGTCGGGGAGGGGCCGGGCGGTCTGCTGGCCTCGCCCGGGTTCCTGCTCGCCGACCTGACCGGCGCGACCTCCGTGATGCCGGTGGGGCAGGGCGACCTCGCCGCCATGGCGGACAAGGCGCTCAAGGAGAAGCAGGCGGAGCAGGCCGCCAAGCAGCAGGGGCACTGAGCCCGTTGCCCGTCGCCCGCTGCGCGGCGCGGGCTACTCGTCCAGTTCGGCGACGCCGGTGATCCGGTGCAGCGCGAAGGTGCGCAGTTCGCCGTCGTGGTGGTCGAAGGCGGTGACGTAGCCGCCTTCGACCTTGACCGGGTCGATGATCCGCTGGCTGGCCAGGCCCTCCGCGTTGAGGTAGCCGATCCACATCCGCTCGCCGAGCAGGACCGCCGTCTGCAGCGCGGCCAGGGTCTCGGCGGCTGCCGTGCGCGGGAGTTGACGCCCGGCCGGGGCGGTGGGCTCGCGGCGGACGGCGGTGGCGGCCCGGTCGCCGGCCCGGATCGCCTTGACCGCGGCGGCGAGCAGGGTGTCGTCCGGTGCGGGCGGACCGTCCGGGACGGGCACCGGGGCCGCGCGCGGCGGGGTGCGGTGGCTGTCCGGGCGGGTGATCAGCACGTCGCCCTCGGCGGACTCGGCGGCCGGCGCGTACCCCATGGCGCGCAGGCCCGCGAGCAGCACGTCGGGCGCGGCCTGGGCGGCCAGCACGGTGGGGGCGAGCAGCCGCAGCCGCAGGTCGGCGGAGCGGCGGTCGGCCAGGATCTCGTTCAGCAGGGCCGGGTCGTCGCAGCGCAGGTAGGACGAGGCGGCGCCGACCCGCAGCAGGCCGTGCCGCCGGGCGACGTCGTCGATCAGATAGCCGAGCGGCTGCGGCACGGGCGTGCGGGAGTGCTGCGCCAGGAAGGCCCGCAGGTCGGCGGCGGTGCGGCCGGCGTCCAGGGCGCGGCGCACCGAGCCGGGGGTGAACCGGTAGACGGTCGCGCCGCCCTTGGACTCGATGTCGGCGCAGAGCGCGAGCGCCTGGGCGAGCGGGGTGAGCAGCGGGCCGGGGGCGATCGCGGTGAGGTCCGGCTGCAGGATGACGTGGTCGAGCGGCTGCGGCAGCAGCGGGGCGAGCACGGCGGCCGGGTCGTGCTCGGCGGTGAGCAGGGCCCGGGCGGGGGCGGCGAGCGCGCCGCGGCCGGTGACGCCGAGGAGTTCGGCCTCGGCGAGGGTCCAGGCCACCAGCTGGTCGCGCAGGTCGCCGCCGCCGTCGGGGGCGGCCGGTCCGCCGCGCAGCGGACGCTGCCAGCGCAGCGTGGGCAGCAGTTCCCCGGCGGTGGCCGCGGTGCCGGGCGGGAGTTCGGCGAGCAGGGCGAGGGCGGCGCGGCGGACGGACGGGGCGAGGGTGCGGTCCAGCTCGGGGCCGAGCGCGGCCCGTGGCCGGCCCTTGCCGTCGGGGGCGCCGGCGAGGGCCGGGACGCGGGTGGCGGCGAGCCAGGCGCGGGCGAGCACGGTCCACCGCTCGGCGGTGTCCAGCCGCAGCCACTCGTCGTAGCCGGGGGTCGGCGCCCAGTGCTCGTCGACCTCGCCGTCCGGGGCCAGCAGGCCCGCGGTGTAGGCGAGTTCGAGCCAGAAGGCGGCCACCGGCTCGGTGCTGTCCAGGGCCTGGGCGGTGCGCTTGAGGTCGCGCACGCCGAGGCCGCCGGCGCGCAGGGTGGGCGGCGGGGTGAGGCCCCAGAGGTCGAGCAGTTCCTCGACGGTCCGCACGGCGGTGTGCGCCTGACCGGCGGCGGCGCCGTCCACCACCCGGGCTTCGCGCGGCGCGGCGGCGGGCGCCGGCTCCGGCGGCAGCGGTTCCACGGTGCGGTGCGCGCGGCCGCCGCGCAGGTGGAGGGCGAGTTCGCGGGGCAGCACCACGCTGCCCGGGCTGCTGGGCAGCAGCAGACCGCGGGCCAGCAGCCACTCGACCGGGCTCTGCGCGTCCTCGGCGGTGACCGGGCGGGTGGCGTCCGGGACGGTGCCGGTGGGCGGCCCCCAGACCAGCCGGTCGAGCAGCCGCAGGGCGGGTTCGGGCGCGGTGGCGAGCAGGTCCGCGCAGCGGGCGCGGTCGGAGAGCAGCGCGGTGAACGCGGCGACGGCGGTGACCGGGTCGGGCGTCGCGGGCTGTCCGGCGGAGGCGAGCAACTGCTGCAGGCGGGCCGGGGACATCCCGGTGGTGGCCTCGGCGAAGGTCGGGCCGAGGCCGGTGCGGCCGGGGTTGACGGCGGTCGGGGCGAGCGCCTCGCGGACCGCGATGACCAGGCGCAGGCCGTTGTCCGGGCCCCAGAGCAGCGCGCGGTCACGCAGGGTGGCCAGGGCGCGGGGGAGTGCGGCGGCGACGGCGGACCGGTCGGCGGCGCTCAGCGGGGTGGCGCCGGGGTGCGGCTTCACCTTGACCGGCCCGGCCAGCAGGGTGCGCACGGCGGCGGGCGTGGCGCCGTCGGGCAGGGCGGCGAGGGCCTCGGCGGTCTGCAGGGTGAAGCGGTCCAGCCGCTCCAGCGCGCGCAGGGCGGAGGCGCGGGAGGAGAGCCGGGCGGTGAGCTGGGTGAGGTCGCCGGGCACGGGGTTGAGCAGGTCGGGGCGGGACCGGAGCAGGGCGGCGAGGTCGTCGTCGGGCCGGGCGCGCAGTTCCTCGGCGAGGGTGCGGGGGCCGGCGGCGGACTTGGCCTGGCGTTGGGGGCCCTGCGGTGTGGTCATTCGACCTAGGTTAGTCGGGTGACGGCGGGCCGGGAGGGTCCCGGCGTCGACGCGACGGCCGGTGCGGCGGTGGCCGTCCGGGGCGTTGCGGCTCGCGTGGCGGGGTGGCGGGTGGGTAGCGTCACGGTCGGCGGGGACGACGCCGCGTCCGGCGCGCGGCGGGTCCGGTTCGGTACGGGCAAGGCGGGGTGTGCGGGATGGCGGACGGCGAGTGGTGGCGCAAGCAGGGGCCCTGGAGCGAGCCGCCGGGTGCCCAGGGGGCCGGGGGCCGGGGCGGGGGTGGTGAGGGGGACAGCGTGTACGCGCAGGAGCCGGCGCCCGCCGCACCGCCGCGCCCCCCGGTGCCGCCGCGCCCCGCCGGACCGCCGTCCGCGCCGGGTGGTGGGGCGGACAGCGGCGCGCCCGCCGCGTTCCTGCCGCCGCCCGCGCGGTCCCCGAAGGCCGCGCCGTCTCCGGGGGCCGGGTCGTCCCCGAAGGCCGCGCCGTCCGCCGCCTCCGGGCGGGACGGCGGCTCGCCGTGGATCGCGAAGCCGGCCGAGGGCGCCCCCGTCGACCCCGAGGCGCTGCCGCCCGCGTACCGCGCCGTGCACACGGGCGACTGGGACTACGTGAGCATCGACTTCGGGGACGGCCCGGTCGCGTCCAACCGGCCGATCCCCGGGCAGCGGACCGCCCCCGAGGACGAGACCGGCCCCGGCGCGGGCGGGGACGCCGCGCCGGGCGACCCGCCGGCGACCGAGCCGACCGAGCCGCCCGCCGCCCCCGGGACGAAGAAGCGCCGGGCGAAGAAGACCAAGGCGCGCAAGGGCAAGGGCGGCGCGCCGGACGCCGGGGCCGCCCCCGCCGACGGCGCGCCCGACGCCGCGGGCGGGCCCGCCAAGGCCGGGGCGTCCGTCCGCCGCCCCTCGGCGCTGCTGCTGCTCTCCGCCGCCGTGCTGATCGGCGGCGCCGTCACCGGGCAGCTCATCGCCATGCTGATCGGCTGGGCGCTCGGCTACCTCTCCCGCCAACTGTCCGACCTCACCCGCAAAGTGGCCGTGTTCGGGATCCCGCTGATGACGATCAGCAGCAGCTCGCTCTGGTTCTGGGGCCGCGCCCAGGGCCGCTGGGGCACCGCGATGGGCCCGGGCGAGCAGGCCGACCAGGCGGTCTGGGAGGCCGCGCCGGGCGTGCTGCGGGTGGCGGCCGTGCTGTCGGCCGTCTTCCTGCTCCTGATGTCGCTGCTCCGGCGTGGCGGGGGAGCGGACGGCGCGGGCCGGTAACTCCCGGGCGGAGGACGGGGGAAGGGGAAAGGCGTCGTCTCCTGTTCACGGCCGGGCGTACGTCGCTCTGATGGAATGTCGGCCTCGGTGTCCCCGAGCTTCAGCAGCCGCAGGAGGTCTCCCGTGCCGCCGTCCGCATCGTCCACGCCGTCCACGCCGTCCGCGTCCCCGGCACCCCCGCCGTCCGGCCCGTCGCGCCCCCGGTCCGCCGCGCTCAGCCGCCGCGGCCTGCTGGTCGGCGCGGCCGTCGCGGCCGGCGCCCAGGCGCTCGACCTCCGTACGGCGCACGCGGAACCGGTCCGCCGCGACCCGTTCCTCCTCGGCGTGGCCAGCGGCGACCCGCTGCCCGACGCCGTGGTCCTGTGGACCCGGCTGGTCGCCGACCCGTTCGACGCCGCCTCGATGGGCACCCGTACCGTGCCCGTCTCCTGGGAGGTCGCGACGGACCCGGACTTCCGCCGGGTCGTCCGGCGCGGCGTCGCCGCCGCCGAGGCCGGGCGCGCCCACAGCGTCCACGTCGACGTGCGCGGACTCCAGCCCGGCCGCGACCACTGGTACCGCTTCCGGGCCGGGCGCCACCTCAGCCCGGCCGCCCGCACCCGCACCGCCCCCGCGGCCGGCGCCCGCCCCGGCCGGCTGCGCCTCGGCGTGGTCAACTGCCAGGACTGGCAGCACGGTTACTGGCCCGCGTACACCGCGCTCGCCGCCGAGGACCTCGACGCCGTCGTGCACCTCGGCGACTACATCTACGAGACCGACCCGAACAGCGCCCTCCCGGACCGCCTGCACACCACCCCGCAGACCCCGGGCCTCAACCAGCTGGTCACCCTCGCCGACTACCGGGCCCGCCACGCCCAGTACAAGACCGACCCGGCCCTCCGGGCCGCGCACGCCGCCTTCCCCTGGATCGTCACCTGGGACGACCACGAGGTCGAGAACAACTACGCCGGCCTGGTCGACGAGATCGACGACACCGGCGCGGCCCACCAGGACACCGCCGCCATGGCCCGCGAGCGCGCCGCCGCCTACCAGGCGTACTACGAGCACATGCCGCTGCGGACCCCCTACCGCAACGGCTCCCCCGACTACCGGCTGTACCGCCGCTTCGACTTCGGTGACCTGCTGCGGCTCAACGTGCTCGACACCCGCCAGTACCGCACCGACCAACCCGGCGGCCACAGCCAGGACTTCGGCCCCGTGGCGGACGGCCTCGGGAACACCGCCGGCACCCTGACCGGCGCGGAGCAGGAGGAGTGGCTGCGCCGCGGCCTGAGCGGCTCCCGGGCCCGCTGGAACGTCATCGCCCAGCAGGTGATGACGAGCCAGGTCCGCGTCCCCAACATCCTGGACCCGGCCCACCCGCTGCCACCGCTCGCCAACCTCGACCAGTGGGACGGCTACGACCCCGCCCGCGCCCGGCTGTTGCGCTTCCTGCGGGACGCCGGGGTGGCCAACCCGGTGGTGCTCGCCGGGGACATCCACTCTTCCTGGTTCAGCGACCTGCGGATCGACCGCGACGACCTCGCCGCCGCCCCGGTCGCCGTCGAGTTCACGGCCACCAGCGTCAGTTCGGAGTTCCCGGCCGCCTTCGACGCGGCGCTCAAGGCGTTCAACCCCTCGCTCAACCCGCACGTGCGCTACTTCGACGGCCTGCGCCGCGGCTACCTGCGGCTGGACGTGGACCGGGAGCGGTGGCTGACCGACGCCCGCACGGTCGACCGCGTCGACGTCCGCGAGTCGCCGGTGCGGACCTCCGCCTCCTGGGCCGTGGCGGCCGGCGAGCCCGGACTGGTCCCCGCCTGACCGTTCACCCGTCCGCCGGACGGGCGGCCCGCCCGTCCGGCAGAATCGGCGGCGTGCTGAGAATCGGTTCGGTGGCGCTCGGGGTGGCGGACGTCCGCCGCGCGGCGGCGTTCTGGGGCGAGGCCCTCGGCTACGTCCCCCGCGACGGCCTGGTCGAGGACCGCTGGGTGGTGCTCGTCCCGGCGGACGGCGCGCCCGGCGTCCAGGTGGCGCTCGGCCGCAGCACCACCCCGCCGCAGCACCACCCGCGCGTCCACCTGGACCTCTACGCGGCCGACGCGGCGGACCAGGCGGCCGAGGTGGAGCGGCTGGTCGCCCTCGGCGCCCGGCGGGTCGACTGGGACCTCTACCCGGAGGACCCGGACTTCGTGGTCGTCGAGGACCCGGACGGGAACCGCTTCTGCGTGATCGACGCCGGCCGCTCCCAGGGCGAGCCCTAAGCCGCGTCGCCCCCGCGGTGCCCGCGGCCGCGGCGGTGCTCGCGGGGGTGCTCCTCCCGGTGGGCGGCGCGGGTCTCCATGCCGCTGCGGACGGTCCGGCCCAGCGCGCCGGCCGCCGCCGCCAGGAAGACGAAGTTGTAGGCGATCTGCAGCAGCACCACCAGCCGCGGCCCCTGTCCGGCCGGGGTGATGTCCCCGTAGCCGATGGTCGCCATCGTGACGACCGTGAAGTACAGCGAGTCGAGCCGGGTCTCCAGCCCGACGAACTCGCCCGGGCGGTCGGCCAGGACGTAGTAGGTGCCGGCGAAGACGGTCAGCGAGAGGCAGATCAGGAAGGCCAGCCAGACTCCGGGGTGACGGCCCGTGCCGCGGAAGGTGTCGACGATCCGGGCCACCAGCAGCCCGGTCAGGCCGGTCAGCACCACCCCGAAGAGCACCCAGCTCAGCCCCGGGCGGTCCTTGCCCAGGACACGCAGCGGAAGGGTGAAGTAGCCGAGCATCAGCAGGGTGAACGAGCCGAGCAGCAGGCCCCAGGCCCGGAGGTCGGGATTGTCCCGGGAGGGCGACGCGGCCGGGACCGGGGGCGGGGGCTGCCGGGTGCTCATCGCGGTCGGCGCGCCCCGGCCGGACCGGCGCCGGGCTCGTCCGGGAACTCCGGCCGGGCGGGCCCGCCGGTCACCCGTTCGGTGCCGGCCGCCCGGACGGCCGGGCCGCCGTCCGTCCGGGCCCCGACGGCGGCGGGACGGGCGCGCAGCCCGGTGCGCTCGCCGGGCCGGGCGCCGGGCTCCTCGCTCGCCATGCGTGGACTCCGTTCCTCCGGTGGTGCACACCAGGAGACAACGGATCAAAACGGACGGCCAGTCGAGCCCGGGGGCGAGGCGGCCGAACAGCCGGACACGACGAAGCCCCCGCCACGGGGCGGGGGCTCCGGCCGGATTCGGGCCGCTGGGTCTCAGGCGGTGGTGGTGGACCGCGGCTGCTCGGTGGCCTTGGTCACATTGGTCGGGTTCACGGCCTGGCGGGGCTGCTCGGCAGCCGGCTGCGCCGGGGCGGCGGTGCTCTGGGCGGTGCTCTGCGCGGTGCCCTGGGACGCGTCGGCGGCGGGCGTGTCGTCCTCGCGCATCGCCTTCGTCTCCGCCTTGAGGATGCGCATCGACTTGCCGAGGCCGCGGGCCATCTCCGGCAGCTTCTTCGACCCGAACAGCAGGATCACGACAGCCAGCACCACGAGCACGTGCCAGGGCTCAAGACCGTTACGCAGCATCCCTGGCCACCGGTCCCTTCTCGTCTAGAGTGATACGTCACAGTTGGGCAAAGCGCCCGTCCTGGCCAGTATGCCTGCCCGTGGCGGCGAACGTATACACCGGCCGGGAAACGCTGGTCAAAAACCAGATGTTGCGGGGGCGGACGCCGCGCGGTGCGTCACGGCCCGTCCGGGGCACCGCTGTCCGCCGAGGTCAGGCCGGGTGGGACCGGCTCCGGCCGGCCGCCGTACGCCGGTGCCGCCCGGTCCGGCCGGGGAACGCGCGACCGGGGAGCACGCCTCCCGCGCCGGGGCCGCGCCCGCCTTTTGGCCGGTTCCGTCCCCCGCCCGCGGCCTGCCGTCGTCCCTCCCGGCCGCCGGGCCGGGCGGTCAGTCCCGGTGCGCGAACAGGTAGCCGCGGCGGGTCTGCGCCTCCTGCGGGTACGGGCCGCGCTCCAGCCGGGCCGTCACGGTGAACCCGGCCGAGGCGAGCAGTCCGGCCACCGTCCGCTCCTCCAGGAAGTGGAAGTCCAGGTCCACCCGGTGGCCCCACCACTCGTCCAGCCGCCGGACCTCGGTGCCGAGGTGGAACGCCACCAGCAGCACGCCGCCGGGCCGCAGCACCCGCCGGATCTCCTCGAACGCCGGCCGCAGTTCCTCCGGCTCCAGGTGGATCACCGAGTAGAGCGCCACCGCGGCCGCGAACTCGCCGTCCCCGGCCGGCAGCCCCAGCAGGTCCCCGACCCGGAACTCCGCCCCGGGGTGGTCCCGCCGGGCGACCGCCACCATCGCGGGCGAGAGGTCCACCCCGACCGCGCGGACCCCCTGCCCGGCCAGCCACCCCGCGACATGCCCCGGCCCGCACCCCAGATCCGCCACCGTCCCCCCGGCGGCCCCCTCGACCACCACGCCCAGCAGGGCCCGGTCCATCACCTTGAACCCCAGCTCGTCCCCCACCCGCTCCCGGTACTCCTCCGCCACCGCGTCATAACTCCCGCGCACCCGCCCGTGGTTCACCTCGTTGGTCATTCGGGAAGCCTGGCACGCGGCTCCCTCCGGCGCAGCCCGGCGAACCCCGGGCAGCGGCCCCGGGCGACCGGCCGTGCCGGGATCCACCGCGAGGAGCCGGCAGACCGGCGGCGGCCTCGGCCCCGGCGGAAAACGCGGCAGCCCCCGCCCGGGGTGGGCGGGGGCTGCGATGACGCGCTCGCGGGGGATCGGCGGTGGGGTCAGGCGGCGGCCGGCTCGGGGGCGGCGGCGGGGAGGTGGCGCATCAGGCGGTAGGCGAGGAGGGCGGCGCCGGCCGCGAGGACGAGGCCGACCACGGCGGCGACGTGCAGGCCGTCGGTGAACGCGGTGCGGGCGGTGGCGAGCAGATCGGTGCCGAGCCGGCCGGGCAGCTGGGCGGCGACGGCGACCGCGCCGCCGAGGGTGTCCTGCGCGGTGCGGGCGGCCTCGCCGTCCAGGCCGGCCGGGAGGGCGCCGTCCAGGTGGGAGCGGTAGACGGCGGCGCCGGCCGCGCCGAGCAGCGCGATGCCGAGGGAGCTGCCGAGTTCGACGGCGGTCTCGGAGGTGGCGGAGGCGGCGCCGGCCCGCTCGACGGGGGCGGCGGAGACGACCATCTCGGCGGTGAGGGTCATGGTGCCGACGGTGCCGGCGGCCAGCACGCCCGCCGCGGTGAGGATGAACGCCAGCGGGGAGTCCGCGCCGACCTGGGTCATCATCGCGAAGCCGGCCGCGCCGATCAGGAAGCCCCCGGCCATCATCACCGCCGGGCGGACCTTGCCGGCGAGCGCCGCGCCGAGGCCGACCGCGGCGCCCACGCCCACGCTGGGGACGAGCGACCAGAGCGAGGCGGTGAGCGGGCTCATGCCCTTGACCAGCTGCAGGTACTGCGAGGTGAAGAGGGTGAAGCCCATCATTGCGAACATCGCCACCGTGTTGACGCTGATCGCGCCGCTGAAGGTGCGGATCCGGAACAGGGCGAGGTCGAGCAGCGGGTTGGCGGCGGTGCGCTGCCGCCGGTAGAACGCGCCGCCGAGGAGCAGGCCGGCCGGGACGGCGAGCGCGGCGAGCGGGTCCCAGCCGTCCACCGCGAGCGTCTTGACGCCGTAGACCAGCGGCAGGACGGCGGCCAGTGAGAGGGCGGCGCCGAGCAGGTCGAAGCTGCCGTGCTGCGGGGAGCGGTACTCGGGGAGCAGCACCGGGGCGGTGAGCAGCACCAGGGCCATCACCGGCACGGCGAGCAGGAAGGCCGAGCCCCACCAGAAGTGGTCGAGCAGCAGGCCGCCCGCGACCGGCCCGAGGGTGGCGCCGGTGGTCAGGACGCCGCCCCAGGCGCCGAGTGCGATCTGGCGCTGCCTGGGGTCGTGGAACATGGTGCGGATCAGCGCGAGGGTCGAGGGCATCACGGTGGCCCCGGCGACACCCAGCAGGGCGCGGGCGGCGATCAGCTGGCCGGCGCTGTCCGCGGCGGCGGCGAGCAGCGAGGCCCCGGCGAAGCCGGCGGCGCCGATCATCAGCAGCCGGCGGCGGCCGATCCGGTCGCCCAGCGCACCCATGGTGATCAGCAGCCCGGCCAGCAGGAACGAGTACATGTCCATGATCCACAGCTGCTCGGTGCCGCTCGGCGCCAGTGTGGTGGAGATGTAGGGGACGGCGAAGAAGAGCACGCCCATGTCCATGGTCAGGACGAGGGTCGGGAGCAGGAGGACGGCGAGGCCGATCCATTCGCGACGGCCTGCGCGGCCGGTGGTTGCGGTCATGGGGGAGACAGTACGGGCGTGTCAGACGCTTGTCTAGTACGAGCGTCTGAATCGTGTGTGCGAGACGTCCGTGCAAGACGATCGTCTTGATCGGGCGTAGCATGCGGGCATGGGAAATCGCGAGGACCTCATGGCCGGCGCCAAGCGCTGCTTGATCGAGAAGGGCTACGGGCGCACCACCGCCCGGGACGTCGCCACCGCCTCGGGCGTCAGCCTGGCGGCCATCGGCTACCACTTCGGCTCCAAGGAGGCGCTGCTCAACGCGGCGCTGATCGAGGCGACCGGGGAGTGGGGCCTGATGGTGGCGGCCGTCGTGGCGCGGGCCAACGAGGCGTCCGACGACCCGGAGGAGCGGTTCGTCGCGGTCTGGGACGGGGTGCGGGAGACCATCGCCGAGCACCGGGGTCTGTGGGCCTCGCAGTTCGAGGCGATGGTGCAGGTGGAACGCGCGCCGGAGCTGCGGGAGGCGTTGGCCGGGGTCCAGAAGGACGGGCGGCTCGGGCTGGCGGCCGTGTTCCAGGGGCTCCCCGAGGTGCCGGACACCGAGGAGGAGCTGGCCCGCGGCGCCTTCTACCAGGCGCTGCTGGTGGGCCTGGCCGGGCAGTGGCTGGCCGCGCCCGAACTGGCGCCGGGCGGACGGGACCTGCTGCGCGGACTGGAGCTGGTCGGCGGTTCGGTGCTGAAGCCGGCGTCGGAGCGCGAGCCCGAGCCCGGGCCGGGCTGGCACGGCCCGACGGCCTGAGCGGCGGCC
Source organism: Kitasatospora sp. NPDC059462 (assembly GCF_042749955.1). Lineage (NCBI taxonomy): Bacteria > Bacillati > Actinomycetota > Actinomycetes > Kitasatosporales > Streptomycetaceae > Kitasatospora > Kitasatospora sp. NPDC059462. The sequence continues at coordinate 41,637 of NZ_JBHYUU010000042.1, forward strand.
CCGGACCGGCCGGCCCCGGCTCAGACGGTGACGGCCGTCAGCAGCACCACCGAGTCGATGTGGGCCAGCAGGCCGTGCCGCTCCTGCGGGACGGCCTGCAACTGCCCGGCCGAGAGCTCCTCGCGCCGCCCGGCGATGGTGAGCGAGACGCGCCCGCGCAGCACCTGGACGCTGGCGGCGGCCGGGGCGTTGTGCTCGTCGAGCGAGGTGCCCGCCGTCAGCGCGATCACCGTCTGCCGCAGCACCCCGTCGTGCAGCACCAGGTGGGCGCTGCGCCCGTGCGGGCTCTCGGCCGCCAGGGCCGCGTGCTCCGCGACGAGCTGTTCGAGATCGACCATCGCGCGTCCTCCTGCCGTCCGGGTGCCGTCCTGCTGCGCGGGCGCTCCTGCGGCCCAGCGTCCCGGACGCGCCCCGCGCCCGCACGCCGGGGCGCACCGCGGTCCGCGCCGGTCCGCGCCGCGCGGGTGCGCTCGGCGTGCGGCGGCGGCCGACTGCCGCCATCGTGGAGGCATGGCGACCAACGAGCGTTTTCTCAGCGGGTTCCAGGTCAACCGCTCGCTGCTGGCCGGCGGCGCGGTGCTGACGGGCATCGGCGCGCTGTTCGGGACGGCGGGCGCGGTGATGGTGTGCGCGGCGCTGGCCACGGCCGGCCGCAAGTGGGTCCGGCGGCTGGAAACCCCGCCGACCGCCCTGGCCCAGCGGGCCCTGCACGAGGCCAAGGTGGCGTCCTCGGCCGGTTGGGACGCCTGGCGCACCGAGCACCACTCGCCCAACTGACCCCGGCTGCGCACCCGTTCACCCGCCCGTTCACCCGCCCGACTCCGCGGGACGACCGGCTCCGCCGGACGGGTGAACGGGCGTGCGGCCGAGGCCCTAGAGTCCGAGCGACTTGGCGACGATGCTGCGCATGACCTCGCTGGTGCCGCCGTAGATCCGGAACACCCGGTTGTCGGTGTAGAGCCGGGCGATCGGGTACTCCAGGATGTAGCCGTAGCCGCCGTGCAGCTGAAGGCATTTGTCGATCACGCCGGACGCCGACTCGGTGCAGAACAGCTTCGCCGCCGCCGCGTCGGCCACCGTCAGCTCGCCGTCCTGGTACAGCTCCAGCGCACGGTCGACCATCGACTGCTGCGCCATCACCTGGGCCTCGCAGTCGGCGAGCGTGAACTTGGTGTTCTGGAACTCGGCGACCGTCTTGCCGAACACCTTGCGGTCCTTGACGTACTGCACCGCGAACCGCACCGCCGCCGCGGAGGCCGCGTACGCGCTGACCGCGATCGCCAGCCGCTCCTGCACCAGGTTGTGGGTCAGGTAGGCGAACGCCCTCCCCTCCTCGCCGAGCAGGTTCTCCACCGGCACCTTGACGTCCGAGAAGGCCAGTTCGGCGGTGTCCGAGGTGCGCAGGCCGATCTTCTGCAGCTTGCGGCCGACGCTGTAGCCGGGGGAGGTGGTGTCCACGCAGAGGATGGAGAGACCGGCCCGGCGGTTCTGCGGATCGTGCGGCGAGGTGCGGCAGACCACCAGGACGAGGTCGGCGAGGACCCCGCCGGTGATGAACGTCTTGGCGCCGTTGAGGACGTAGTGGGTGCCGTCCTCGGAGAGCCGTGCGGTGGTGGAGATGCCGGCGAGGTCGGAGCCGGCGCCCGGCTCGGTCATCGCGATCGCGGTCATCAGGTCGCCGGAGACGAAGCCGGGCAGCCAGCGCCGCTTCTGCTCCTCGGTCGCGTACTCCAGCAGGTAGGGCAGCACCAGGCCGGTGTGCACCCCGGAGGATCCGAAGCCGACCCCCGCCCGCGCCGTCTCCTCGGCGACCACGGCCTGGTACTTGAAGCCGCTCTCGCCCGCGCCGCCGTACTCCTCGGGCACCTCGATGCCGAAGACGCCGAGCGCACCGAGCTGACGGTAGAAGTCCCGCGGCGGGTGGCCCTCCGCCTCCCAGCTCTCGTAGACGGGGACGACCTCGTTGGCGATGAAGTCCCGGATGGTCTCCCGGAAGGCCTCGTGGTCCTCGGTGAACACGGTGCGGCGCACGGCGGCGCCTCCCTTCGACGGTGCCTGACGTTCGGTGGTCCACGTTCGACGGAGCCCTGCGCGGTGGGCCCCGTGGACCCGCCGATCGCCCCACAAGTCAATCCCGGGTAGCTTCGGCTGTCCAGGGTGGGGCCGGGGCACCGGGAGCGGTGTCCGCACGGCCGTGAACGGCCTGGTGACGGGTCCGGCGGGGCCTCGGATGAACGGCTGCCGGCCTGCCGCCCCGGCCGACTCCGGCCGGGGCGGCCGGGCGTGCTCGGCGCGGGGTCAGTCGCCGGCCGGCGGGGCGACCGGGGCGGGGAGGTTGCCGTTCTCCTGCAGCACGCTGACGCTGCCGGTGTTGCCGGCCGTGGCGAGGGCGTTGGACTGGTTGCCCGCGCCGGAGCCGGTGGCGGTCTGCTGGGTGCCGACCGCGTTGCCGACGACGTTGCCGAGGACGTTGCCGGAGCCGGTGTTGCTCACCGTGCTCGTGGTGGACTGGCCGCCCGCGCCGTCGTCGGCGTGGGCGGCGCCGGCGCCTGCGAACAGGAGGGCCCCGAGGGCGGTGACGGCGGCGGCTGTGCGGATACGGGACACGGTGGTCTCCCCGGGGATGGAAGGCGAATGGTGGCGGCTGCCGGAACGGCCGCTCCGCGGCCCGTCGCCCGGCGTCGCCCGCCCAGGATTCACCGGGGCCGCGGACGAACTCCACCGCACGGGCGCGGATTCCCCCGATGGTGGGATCCGGATGATGGTCCGACTACTTCCCGGGCCAGGGGCGCCGGATGGTCTCTTGGTGAATGCTTTACTGTTTCATTGCCAAGAGTCGACCTTCCTACAGGCCCTCAGGAGTCCCGCACCGTGACCAGCCTCGCCCTCGGCCCGTCCTGGCTCGATCCGACCCACCTGATCTCCACCTTCGGGCCGTTCGGCATCCTGGCCATCGTCTTCGCCGAGTCCGGCCTGCTGATCGGCTTCTTCCTCCCCGGTGACTCGCTGCTCTTCACCACCGGTCTGCTGGTGGCCGACGGCACCTACCTGCACCAGCCGCTCTGGCTGATCTGCGCGCTGATCGTGGTCGCGGCGGTGGCCGGCGACCAGGTCGGCTACCTGTTCGGGCGGAAGGTCGGCCCGAGCCTGTTCCGGCGACCCGACTCCCGGCTGTTCAAGCAGGAGAACGTGGAGAAGGCGGCGGCCTTCTTCGACCGGCACGGCCCGAAGGCGATCGTGCTGGCCCGCTTCGTGCCGATCGTCCGCACCTTCACCCCGATCGTCGCGGGCGTGAGCGGGATGAACTACCGCGTCTTCGTCCTCTTCAACGTGATCGGCGGCGTGCTGTGGGGCGCCGGTGTCACGGTGCTCGGCTACTTCCTCGGCCAGATCCCGTTCGTCCGGGACAACATCGAGGCGATCCTGGTCGGCATCGTGCTGGTCTCGGTGATCCCGGTGGCCGTCGAACTGCTCCGCGCCCGCCGCTCCGGCCGGTCCGCCCCGGCCGCCGACGCCGCCGGGACCGACGCCGTCCGGACCGACGCCGGGGCCCCGGTGGCCGGGCGCGGCGGCCGCCACCGCGCCGGGTAGGCGTCCGGGAGCGTCCCGGCCCGCCGCCGCGTACATGTGCGTCCCGCAGTTCGATCAGGCAAGGTGTAGGCGGAGATCGATCGGCGGCCCGGGGGACCGGCACCGCCAGGGGCGGCAAGGAGCGGAAGTGCCGAAGCGGGGCCGACCGGGCGGCGGCAAGAGGGCCAGGGGCGGCCGGGGCGGCCGCCCGCAGCGGCAGGCCCGCCCGGCCGCCGCCGCGCGGCCGGTCCACCCGTCCGAGGCGCCGCCCACCGAGGGGCTGCTCGGGCACCCCGCCCCGGTCGTCGAACCGACCGTGGAGATCCCGCTCGCCCTGCCCGTCCCCGAGACCAAGGGCCTGCTGGCCCCCGAGCCCGAACCGGAACCCGAGCAGCCGGCCGCCCCCGCGGGCCCGCGGGACGCGGCCGCACGGGGCGCCGGTCCCCGGGACGCCGGCCCCCGGGACGCCGCCGAGGAACCGCGCGCCCCGGTCCACCGCCGCCGCTCCGCGGCCGAGGACACCCTCACCCCCGAGGAGTGGCGGGCCGCCGGCTACACCCCGCCGAGCGGCATCCCGCTCGGCGCCCTCAGCCCGGGCGCCCCCGGCGAGGCACCCTGGCCGGACCGGATGCGCACCCTGCTGCGCACCCCGATGTCCGAGCGCCCGGCCTTCGAGCGGACCGCCCGCGAGCTGCACCCCGCCGCCGCGGCCGCCCGCAACGTCCCGCGCATCCTCGACCTGACCCTGCGCATCGGCGAACTGCTGCTGGCCAGCGGCGAGGCCGCCGAGGACGTCGAGGCGGCGATGCTCGGCATCGCGCACGCCTACCGGCTGGACCGCTGCGAACCGCAGGTCACCTTCACCCTGATCGGCATCTCGCACCAGCCCTCGCTGGTCGAGCCGCCGATCACCGCCGACCGCGTGGTCCGCCGCCGCACCTCCGACTACACCCGGCTGAACGCGGTGTACGAGCTGGTCGCGGACATCACCGCCGAGCAGGTCAGCGTCAACGACGCCTACCGCCGGCTCGCGGTGATCCGCCGCAACCGGCACCCGTACGCGGCCTGGCTGCTCGCGCTGAACACCGGCCTGCTGGCCGGCGCGGCGACCTTCCTGGTCGGCGGGCGGATCGACGACAAGGCCTGGCTGGTCTTCCTCAGCGCCTTCGTCGCCGCGGTGCTCGGCGACCGGCTGGCCTCGCTGATCGCCCGTCGCGGGCTCCCGGAGTTCTACCAGTTCGTGCTGGCCGCGATGCCGGCCGCGGCCTCCGGCATCGTGCTCTCCTTCAACGACCTGGGCCTGCGCGGTTCCGTGGTGATCACCGGCGGACTGTTCGCGCTGCTGCCCGGGCGCGCCCTGGTCGCCGCCGTCCAGGACGGTCTGACCGGCTTCTACATCACCGCCGCGGCCCGTCTGCTGGAGGTGATCTACCTGGTGGCGGGCATCGTCATCGGCGTGATGCTGATCCTCTACCTGGGCGTCGGCTTCCAGGCGAAGCTCAAACCGGACGAGTCGCTGGTCGGGATCAGCTACCCGCCGGTGCAGATGGTCGCCGCCATGGTGCTGACCCTCGCCTTCGCGATGCTGCTGCAGACCGACCGCCGCTCGCTCGCGCTGGTCACCCTGAACAGCGGCATCGGCTGGGCCAGCTACGGCGTGCTGGCCTACAACGCCGGGGTCTCGCCGATCGTGGCGACCGGGGTGGCGGCCGGCCTGGTCGGCCTCTTCGGCCAGCTGATGGCGCGCTACCGCAACGGCTCCGCGCTGCCGTACGTCACCGCCGCGATCGGTCCGCTGATGCCCGGTTCGGCGCTCTACCTCGGCATGCTCTCGTTCGCCCAGGGCCACCCCAGCGGGGGCCTGGTCCAGATCACCAGGGCCGCCGCGATCGCCATGGCGCTGGCCATCGGCGTGAACCTGGGCGGGGAGATCGCCCGGCTCTTCATGAAGCTCCCGGTCGGGGTCGAGCGGCCGTCGCTCGCCCCGGTGATCCCGCGCCGGGCGGCCAAGCGCACCCGCGGCTTCTGACGCCGGCCGTTGGCCCCCGGGCCATGTCGCGGCAGGCCGCACGCAGCACCAGGAACGAAGGTAAGACCCATGACCACACTGCTGGACGGCTACCGCGACCACATCGTCGCCGCGCACAAGCAACCGCTGTTCCTGCTGCTGGTCGGGTTCATCGTCTCGTTCGTGTTCATCCGGTTCAGCGTGCGGATGATCAGGGCGCAGGTGCGCTGGTGGCCGGGCAACGTGACGCCCGGCGGGCTGCACATCCACCACATGGTCTTCGGCCTGGGCTTCCTGCTGGCCGGCGGCATCGGGGTGTTCGCGACCTACGGCGGGCATCCGTGGATCGACCTCTTCGGGCTGCTCTTCGGCATCGGCTGCGGCCTGGTGCTGGACGAGTTCGCGCTGATCCTGCACCTGGACGACGTGTACTGGAGCGAGCAGGGCCGCAAGTCGGTGGACGCGGTGATCTTCGGCATCCTCTTCACCGGCCTGCTGCTCGTCGGCTACGTCCCGCTCGGCGCCGAGCCCACCGGCGAGACCAGGTGGGGGCTGGTGACGGTCATCTCGGTGAACGCGCTGGCGATGGTCGTCACCCTGCTCAAGGGCAAGGTGTGGACCGGGCTGCTCGGCATCATGGTGCCCGGTCTCTCCTGGATCGGCGCGGTCCGGCTGGCCCGCCCGAGCAGCCCCTGGGCGCGCTGGCGCTACGCGGCGAGCCCGCGCCTGCGGACCCGGGCCCTCCGGCGCGAGCGCCTGCTGCACCGGCGTGCGGACCGGGCCCGGACCTGGCTCTTCGACCTGATCGCCGGGGCCCCGGACAAGGTGCCGGCCCACCACCCGGCCGCCCACCGGGTGGCCGAGCAGATGGCCGCCCGGGCCACCGCCCACCTGGACGCCCACACCGCCCGGGCGCTGGCCCGGCGCTCCGCCCGGCTGGCCGACCGCCGCTCGGCGGCGGGCGCCGCGGAGCACCCCTCCGGCGGTCACCGCGGCGCCGGGACCTCCGGCGCACCGGCGTACGGCGCGCCGGGTGACCGGGCGGGGCGGCACGACCGTTCCGGGCAGCGGCGGCGAGCGGTCCGGGCCGGCCGCAGCCGGACGTACGCGATCGCCCCGTCCGGCCAGGAGCCCCGCCCGGGCCGGCGGCGCCGGCTGCGGACGCACACCCGCAGGATGAGCCGCTGAACCGGGCGTCCGAAGCCGGGCTTCGGTCGGATCATCCGATGGTCACCCGGTCGGCGGCGCGGGCTTGAAGGGGGAAAGCGGTCCCGCTTGAGACCATGGCGGACAGTGACTGCCCTGTCGCGGAAGGGGATGGTTCGCCGGGTCGCCGGCGGCGCCGGGCACCCCGCCGGTCCCGTCGCCACCCGCCGGTCCTGCGGCGGTGCGCGCGTGCGCGGCCGCTCCACCCCCTCGTGACCGTTCGAAGGGATGAATCGTGGCGCGCAGGCTCCTGCCGACCCTCCTGTTGTCCCTCACCGCCCTGCTCGGCCTGCTCCCCGCCGCGTCGGCCGCCCCGGGGGAGCCGGGCCCGCCGTCCGCCCCCGCCGACCCGTCGGCCGCGGCGGCGCCGGGGGAGCAGGCCTTCCCCTCCGCCGCGGAGATCGACCGGGCCCGGGCCGAGGCCGACCTCCGGGCCGGCACGGTCGCCGCCATCGAGGCCGGGCTCACCGCCGCCAAGGCCGAGGCCGACCGCGCCGCCCGGACCGCCGAACAGGCCGTCGAGGCCTACAACGGCGCCCAGCTGGCCCTCTCCCGGGCCCGCGCCGAGGAGTCCGCCGCCGCCGGCCGGTCGGCCACCGCCGAGGCCGAGCGGGCCGAGGCCGCCGAGGAGGCCGCCGAGCTGGCCGCCGAGACGTACCGGCAGGGCACCACCGCCGAACTCTCCGCGATCAACGCCGTGCTCGGCGCGCGCGGCCCGCGCGAGGCCGGGGACCGGGCCGCGGTGGTCGGGGTCGCCAGCGACCGCACGCGGCAGATCCTCGA
>NZ_JBHYUU010000043.1:0-49186 GCF_042749955.1 Kitasatospora sp. NPDC059462
GTTCGCCTTCCCGGCCCGCGCGGTCGTGCTGCTCGCCCCGCGCTCCCGGGCCCGCCGGAGCGCGCGGCGCGGCGGCGCACGCCGGGTGGTCGGCGAGCTCGCCCTGCTCGCCGTCACCGCCGCCGCCGTCGTCGAGGTCCGCCGGCGCGGCGCCGCCCCGCCCGGCGCCGGGATCGACCCGCTGCTGGTCGCCGCCCCCCTGCTGATCGCGCTCGGCACCGGCCTGCTGCTGGCCCGCCTCCGGCCGCCCCTGGTCGGCGCCCTCGCCCGGGCGGTCGGCCGGCGGCGCGGCGCGGTCGGCTTCCTCGGGCTGGCCGGTGCCGCCCGCGGCACCGGCGCCCGCCCCCGCCCCTCCGTGCTGCCGATGCTCGCGCTGCTGCTCGCCGTCACCACCGCCGGGTTCGGCGCCACCGTGCTCGACGCCGTCGGCACCGGCCGTACCCGCGAGGCCAGGACCGCCACCGGCGGCGACGTCATGGTCAGCGCCCCCAAGGGCTTCGGCCTGGCCGCGTCCTTCGTCGAGGCCGCCGGCCGGCTGCCCGGCGTCCGGGCCGCCACCGCCGTCACGCTGCTGACCGACGCGGCGGTGCTGCGCCCCGGCCGACGCCACCTCACCATCAGCCTGGTGGTCGCCGACCCGGCGGCCTACGCCGAGATCTCCCGCTCGGTCGGCCGCGGCGCCTTCGACCCGGCCCTGCTCGCCGCGGACCCCGCCCCCGGCGGCCCCGTCCCGGCGCTCTACTCCCGCGGGCTCGTGGAACAACTCGGCGGCCACGCCGGGTCCGAACGGATCTACCTCACCAGCACCGGCGAACTGCGCGCCCGGTACGCGGGCACCGTCGACGCGACCCCCGCACTGCGCGACTCCACCCAGCCGTTCATCGTCCTGCCGGCCGGACCGGCCACCGCCGAGGTCCCCGGACTGGCCGACCACGGCCACTGGTTCGCCGTCGGAGACCCCGACGGGACGGCCGTCCGCGCACTGCTGCACGACCTGCCGGTGCACCCGTTGCTCGCCGACACCGCCCGTCTCACCGGCATCCCGGTCGTCGGCCCGGGGCCGGCGGACATCCCGGACGGCTATCTGGTGAACACCTCCGACGCCCTCGTCCGCTCGCTCGCCGACGACCCGCTCCAGCAGGCCGCCGTCCGGATCTTCCGGGCCGGCACGGTCGGCGCCGGCGTGTTCGCCCTGCTCGCCGCCCTGCTCACCCTGCTGCGCGCCGCCCCCGACCGCGCCGCCGCGCTCGCCCGGCTGCGCACCATGGGCCTGCGTCCGCGCCAGGGACTGGCACTCATCCTGGTCGAGGCCCTGCCGCAGACCCTGCTCGCGGCAGCCGGCGGCGCCCTAGCCTCGCTCGCGGCCGTCGCCCTGCTGGGCCCGGCCCTCGATCTGTCCGCCCTGCTCGGCACCCCAGTGCCGCGGGGACTGCCGCCGCGCCCCGCCGCCGTCCTGCCGCCGGCCCTCGGCCTCACCGCCCTGGTCGCGGCCGGCGTCCTCGCCGAGGCCCTGCTGACCGGCCGCCGCCGGATCGCCACCGCCCTGCGGATCGGCGACGCACCCTGACGGCGGCCGGGTGTCTCAGCCGACCGTGGCGAGGTACGCGCCGACCAGCTCGGGTGTGGCGAGCCAGGCGGCGTAGTCGACGGGATCGGCATAGGTGTTGGCGAGCCGGCGGGCCACCGACTCGTGCTCGCCGGCGGCCGCGAACACGGCGTGGAGGTGGTCGGGCATCGTCAGCAGCGCGGCCGTCAGTTCCACGCCGTGGCGGGCGTGGCACTCCCAGAACTCCTCGAACACACCGGCCATCCACTCCGCGGTGAACGGCCGCTCCCCGCGCTCGACGATCGCCCGCAGGTAGGCGTCCGCCGCCCGCGCCGCGCTGTTCGCGCCCTGGCCGGTGATCGGGTCGTTCACCACCACCGCGTCCGCGATCCCCAGCACCGCGATCCCGCCGCCCAGTTCCGCCACCGGCCGCCGCACCACCGGCGCCAGCGCGCCGTACAGCGAGCCGCCGGGGTCGGTGGGCTCGGCGCCGGCCCACAACTCCGCCTCCCAGGGCAGGTAGTGCGCCATCAACTCGCGCATCCTCTTCAGCTGTTCGCCCGCATCCGGCCGGTCCGCGAAACAGTCGAACGGGCTCCCCGGCAGCGCCTCCCAGAGCAGGATGTCGCACGGGCCGGACAGCGTCAGCGCCGGCTGGAGGTACAACTCCCCCACCCCGGGCACCGCGTGCATCCGCGCCCGCGGCCCGGCCGCCGGGTCGGGCGCGCCCACCCCGTGCGCGTACAGCGCCGACAACCGCCGCTGCGGCGCGTCGAACGGCGAACGGGCGGCGTCCCGTTCGAAGATCCCGGCCAAATCGCCCCGCCCCGCGGCAACCACCGTCAGGTCGTTCGCCGCCGCCAACTCCCGCAGCCCGGCGAGGTCCAGCTCCCGGTACTCCACCCGCCCGCCGCGCTCCTCCAGCAGCTCCAGCCAGCGCGCCATCTTCACCCGCTGGTCCACCGACTGCGCCGGCTCGTCCAGCGTCATGGTGAACTCCAGTGCCCGGACCCCCGGTTCGGGCACCAGCGCCGCGTCCACCGACCGCACCCCGGGCGCCTCCCCCTCCCACAGATCCAGCCCCGCCGCCCGCTCCACCCGCAACGCCGGCCCGAACATCGCCTGCGTCGACATCACCCGGCCACCCCGCACCTCCCCCGGCCGCCGCGCCGCCACCACCGTCACCGCGTACCCGCCCGCCGCCACCAGCCCCAGCCCCAGCTGCAACCCCGCCTGCCCCGCCCCCACCACCGCGATCCGCCGCACAGCACGCACCTCCATGTCGGTCACCGGGCGAGCAGCTTCCGCCGGACGCTCCCCCCATGTCCAGCCCCCGGCATGCCCGCACCGTCCGACCCGCCCGGCACACCGCCACCCGTGGGCGGACGGCCACCGTCGAAGAAACCTGTCACAGTTGGGTCAAGTGGTCCCCCGCCGGAGAGAGCGTGGAAACACTGGCAGCCATGCATCCCTCATTCGGGCGCAGGGCGGGCACCGTCCTGCGCGGACCCACCCGCCCGGCGGCTGTCCTGCTCGTCCTGGCGGCCGTCACCGCGTGCTCCGGTCAGGGCGCCACGAAGACCACCGCCACCGGCGCCACCACACGGACCGCCGTCACCCTCACCGCGGGTGCCACCGCCACCAAGGAGAACCTGGAACAGAGCGCCTCCCAGCTCCGCGCGCGGGCGGCCGCCCTGGGCCTGACCGACGTCACGACCACGATCCAGGGCACCACCATCACCGTGACCGCACCCGGCGACGCGGGCGAGAAGCTCACCGCCGTCACCAAGCCCGGGCGGCTGCTCATCCGCCCCGTCCTGGCGCTGGCACCGTGCCCGACGGCACCCGCTCCGACCGTCTCCCCGGGCAGCCCGTCCGCCGCCGCACCCGCTCCCTCCGACCCGACGGACGCGCTCCCCCAAGGCACCGTCCCGCCCGAACTGGCCGCCCGGTTCGCCGCCCTCGACTGCGCCGGCGACCGGAACCTCCCGGACCTCCGGGTCGCCGCCTCCGCACCCGCCCTCGCCTTCGGCTCCGCAGCGGAACACGATGTCCGGTACAAGTTCGCGCTGGGTCCCGCCTCCGTGAACAGTGCCGACATCGTCGGCGCGGAAGCGGCTTTCGCCCCGCAGGAATCCGCCAGCTGGCAGGTGCGGCTGTCCTTCAACGACGCGGGCACCAAGGAATTCGCCGCCAGCACCGGCAGGCTCGCCGCCCTGCCCGGCCCCGGCAACGAGTTCGCGATCGTGGTGGACGGGGAGGTGGTGTCCCACCCCTACGTGAGAGAGGCCATCACCGGGGGCGAGGCGGTCATCAGCGGCTCCTTGACCCGCGAGGTCGCCGAGCAGCTCGCTTCGGCGCTGGCCCATCAGCTGCCGATCGAACTCGACCGATCGACCGTCACCACGCTGCCGCCCGCCGGAGCGACCCCGTAAGACCTTGCCGCGGCCGCGCCGGGCCCGTTCCGTCGGCCGGGCACCGGCTCCGCCGAGCGCCGACCGCGGCGAACGGACGGCAGGACGCGCACGCTCCGCATGACGGTGCGGAGGCCGGGTGGACGTCACCCGGCCGCCGGCACCGGGATCTTCACCGGTGCGGCCCGCGCTCGGCCCGGCACCTGCCCGGCCGCCGGAGCCCGCGGCTCCCCTTCCAGGACCGGGACCTTCCCGCCCGGAGGGGGAACCGCGGGTTACGTGACCGTCCTGCCGGCGTACGCCGCCGTCGGCCGGGAACGGTCGGCGCTTCCGGCCCCGCGCGGACCGTCGCCATGACGAGGCGCACCGCTGGGTGTCGCACACGGCGGCCGGGTGCCGGTGGGCGTGGGGCGCGCCCCCGCACAGGGGGTCGGACGAACGGGCAGGGAGTCCATGCGGCCGGGGCCCCTCCCGGCCGCCGGGCCGGGGGCCATCGGCGACCGACGACAAGCCGTCGCGGCACGTGCTCCGGGGATCGGGTCAGGGGGACGGCGGGTGGTGGGCGGAGCTGGGGCGGACGACGAGCTCCGCGGGGAGTTCGAGGCCGTGGTCGGGGGTGGGGTCGCCGCGGAGTTGGGCGAGGAGACGGGTGACCAGGGCGGTGGCGATGGGGCGCAGGGGGAGGCGCAGGGAGGTGAGGGGTGGGCGGAGGTGGCGGGCGAGCGGGGTGTCGTGGAAGCCGGTGACGGCGAGGTCGCGGCCGACGTGGAGGCCCTCGGTGCGGGCGGCCTCGTAGATGTCGAGGGCGGCGAGGTCGTTGTCGGCGGCGAGGGCGGTGGGGCGGCCGGGGGAACGCAGCAGGGTGCGGAGGTCGCCGTCGGCGGGCGGGGGGACGAGGGTGAGGCCGAGGCGGGCGGCCTCGCGGTGGAAGCCCTCGCGGCGGGCGGCGAGCCACGGCAGGGGCGAGGCGGAGCCGACGAAGGCGACCCGGCGGTGGCCGCGTTCGGCGAGGTGGCGGGCGGCCTCGGCGGTGGCGGCGGCGTTGTCGATGTCGGCCCAGTGCTGCGGGAGCCCGGGACCGGTGCGGCCGAAGGCGGCGAAGGGGATGCCGAGGCGGGCGGCGTGGTCGGCGCGCGGGTCGTCGGGGAGGACGTCGGCGAGGACGAGTCCGTCGACCTGCCGGGCCGCCACCACCGCGTCGATCGCCGCCCGGGCGTGCTGCTCCCCCGCCGCCGGGCGCAGCAGCAGCACGTGGTGGCCCTCGGCCCCGGCGGCGTCGACGAGGGCTTCGAGGAAGCCGGCCATCAGCGGGTTGGGGTCGTGCGGGTCGTCGACCGGGGCGAGGTAGCCGACGGTGCGGCGTTCGCCGGTGCGCAGCGAGCGGGCGGACTGGTCGGGCCGGTAGCCGAGCCGTTCGATGGCGGCGGTGACCCGGGCGAGGGTGTCGGGGTGGACGCGGTGCGGGGCGTTGAGCGTGTTGGAGACGGTCTGCCGGGACACCCCGGCCTCGCGGGCGACGTCCGCGACGGTGGTGGCGCGGCGGGCCGGACGCGGTGCCGGGGTGGTCATCGGCGCTCCTCGGGCGGGGGCGGGGCCCTCAGACCCGGCGCAGGGTCAGCAGGCCGCCCCGGGGGACGTGGACGGTGGCCCCGCCGTCGAGGCGGACCGTCGTGGTGCCGACGGTGCGGCCCCGGGCGTCCTGGACGGTGACCTCCACGATGCCGAGCCCGCCGGCCAGGCGGACGTCCGGGTCGGCGTCGGCGTTGGCGACCAGCAGGGTACGCCACTGCCCCGCCGCGGCGACCGGCAGCGCCGCGTAGCGGGCGACGATCACCTCGTCGTCGCCGATCGCGGTCACCATCGGGTAGCCGAGGTCGGGCCGGGCCGGGAGCAGTGCGCCGAGCTGCAGGGTGTCGAGGTGGGTGCGGGCGATGCCCAGCCAGAAGGCGAGCGCCTCCCGCTGCCCGGGGTTCTGCGCGGCGAGGTCGACGGAGATCTGCGGCACGCCGAACAGGACGTTGATCAGGTGGCAGGCGACCTGTTCGGCCGGTTCGGCGGGGTGCCACATCAGCATGTCGGCGTGGACCGCGAGCGGTCCGGCGGTCAGCCGGGTGTCCACGATCCGCTGCCGGTTCTCGTGCGGGCTGAGCGGGCAGTCGGTGGCCCGGACCATGGTGGCGTAGGGCCACAGGCCGGGGCTGACGTAGGGCTGGCGGTGTTCGATCATCGCCTCGGGGCGCGCGGCGTCGATCCGGCGGCGGATCTCGCCGAGCAGCAGGTGCACGCCCTCGTCGACGGTGGCGCAGTCGGCCTCGGGGCCGGGTGCGGGCGGGTCCTGGACGCCGAACCAGTCGACGAAGTCGACCTTCAGCCCGTCCATGCCCCACTCCTCGGCGGCGCGGGCGAGCCGGTCGGCGAGGTGGGCGCGGACCTGCGGGTAGCGGGGGTCGACGACGACGGCGCCGAGGTGGCCGGCGTCGGCGAGCGCGAACCGGGAGAGGGTGTCCCAGGCGGCGCTGTCCTTGCCGACGAAGGGCAGGGCGTACCAGAGGAGGTAGCGCACGCCGAGGTCGTGGACGCGGGCGACGTGGGCGGCGGTGTCGGGCAGCGAGTGGGGTTCCCAGTCGCCGCAGTGGGCGTAGCCGCGGGTGCGGTCGGTGGTCATCCAGCCGTCGTCGACGATGATCGTGTCGAGGCCGAGGTCCTTGCCGAGCGCGGCCTGGCGTTCGACGGCCTCGGGGGTGATGTTCTGGTGGAGCGCGTACCAGGTGGAGTAGGCGGGCAGGCGGGCGGCGTCGGGGACGCGTGCCGGGCGTCCGGCGAGGGCGGCCCACCAGTCGGCGAGGTCGGCGAGACTGTACGCGAAGTGCCGGCCGGAGGTGTCGATGCGCACGGTCAGCCGGCCGGCGGCCTGGACCCAGAAGCGGAACTCCCCGCTCTCCTCGACGACGCCGGCGCTGGCCAGGGCGTCCTCGCGGTCGGCGGCGAACGCGCAGAGCGTGGTGTCGCCGGTGCCGACCAGGGCGGCGACGGGGGCGCCGCGGGAGAGGGTGGTGCGGCGCGGGGCGCTCCAGGCGGCGGGCAGCCAGCCGGTGCCGCGCGGTTCGGGGGTCCAGAAGGAGGTGGCGTCGGTGCAGGGGACGCGCCATTCGATCCGGACGTCGCCGGTGCCGTCGGGGCCCGGGTCCTCGGCGGTGATCTCGACGACGTCCGCGGCGACGGCGCGCACGCCCGGGGTGCCGGCGACCAGCAGTTCCAGCCGGCCGGGGGCGAGGCCGGGCACGGCGAGCGGACGCGGGCGGGCGGTGGTGGCGGTGGCGGCGTGCGGCTCCCAGACCTCCGCGGCCGCCGCGGCTTCGGCGTTCTCCGTCATGGTTCGGTTCAGCCCTTCGTGGCGCCGGCCAGCAGGCCGGAGATGAACTGCCGTTGGAGGACCAGGAAGAGGACCATCATCGGCAGGGTGGACAGCGCGGTTCCGGCGAGGATCAGGCCGTAGTCGGTGTTGGTCTTCATGCCCTGGAGGGTGGCGAGGGCGACCGGCAGGGTGTGCATCGCGGGGGTGCGCAGGGCGATCAGTGGCCAGACGAAGTTGTTCCACGAGCCGAGGAACAGGAAGATCCCGAGCGCGGCGAGCACCGGCCGCATGACGGGGACCACCACGCCGAACAGCACCCGCAGTTCGCCGGCGCCGTCGACCCGGGCGGCGTCGAGCAGTTCGTCGGGCATGCTGCTGAGCGCCTGGCGCATCAGGAAGATGGCGAACGGCACGCACAGGCCGGGCAGGATCAGGCCCTGGTAGCTGTCGAGCAGGCCGAAGGACATCATCATCCGGAACAGCGGGACGAGCATCACCTGGTCGGGCACGACCAGGGTGGAGAGCAGCACGGCGAACAGCACCGTGCGGCCGCGGAAGCGGAACTTGGCGAAGGCGTAGCCGGCGAGCAGCGCCACGACGAGTGCGCCGACGGTCTGGATCCCGGACACCAGCAGGGAGTTGAGCACGACGCGGCCGAGGCCCACGCGTTCCTGGAGGTGCGAGAGGTTCTCGCCGAGGTGGGAGCCGGGCAGCAGGTGGGGCGGCCAGTCGAAGATCTCGGTGTCGCTGTGGGTGGCGGAGACCACCAGCCAGTAGAAGGGGGCGACGGACAGGCCGGTGACGGCGGCGAGCAGCAGGGTCATCGGCCAGCCGCGCAGCCGGCGGCGTCCCGGCCGGGCGGCGGGGGCGGCGGGGACACCGGGGGCCGTGGGCGTGACGGGCGTCATTCGCGTTCTCCCATCAGACGCATCTGGAGGGCCCCGAGCACCGCGACGATCAGGGTGAGCGCGTAGGCGATGGCGGAGGCGTAGCCGAAGTCGAAGTAGCGGAAACCGTTGTCGTACAGGTACATGGAGACCGTGAGGGTCGCGTTGTCGGGGCCGCCGCGGGTCAGCACATAGGGCTCGTCGAAGAGCTGGAGGGTGCCGATGGTGGAGAGCACCACGGTGAACAGCACCACCGGCCGCAGTGCGGGCAGGGTGACGGAGAGGAACCGGCGCACCGGTCCGGCGCCGTCGACCATCGCGGCCTCGTACAACTCCCGGGGGATTCCCTGGAGTCCGGCCAGGTAGATGACCGCGTTGTAGCCGGTGTAGTGCCAGGTCAGCACGAGGACGATCGCCATGCGGGACCAGAAGCCGCTGCCGAACCAGTCGACGGCGGGCAGGCCGATCGCCTGGAGCGCCTTGTTGACGGCGCCGTTGTCCGTGTTGAGCAGGAAGGAGAACAGGATGCCGGTGGCGACCAGGCCGGTGACGGTGGGCATGAAGACGCCGAGCCGCCACACGGCGCGCCAGCGGACCAGGGCCGTGTTGAGGCCGACCGCCAGCAGCAGGGCGAGCGCGAGCATCACCGGGACCTGCACGACGAGGATCCGGGCGGTGTTGCCGAGCGCCGTCCAGAACAGCGGATCGTCCAGCAGCCGACGGTAGTTGGCGAGTCCGGTGCCGTGGGTGACGCTGCCCGAGCCGGGGGTCAGCGACAGCAGCATCGAGGAGACGACGGGATAGGCCTTGAAGAGTCCGAAGAGCGTCAGCGCGGGTGCCAGCAGCAGGTAGGGCACGGCCCGGCGGCGCAGCCGGGCGCGCCGGACCGGTCCGCCCGGTCGCGCGGGCCGGGCGGCCGCGCTCGCGGCGGGGGCCACCGAGGGGGCGGTGGTGGTCACTTGATCTTGCGCCCGGTCTGCTGGGCGAGCTGCTTGGCGGCCTCCTGGAGGGCGTCGGCCGGGTCGGCGCCCTTGGTGAGCACCCTGGCCTGGGCGTCGCTGACGAGCTTGAGCGCGCGGGCGTAATCGCCGGAGTAGTTGGTGGCGTCGCCGCCCTCGGCGAGCAGGTCGGTGAAGGTCTTCAGGACCGGCTGGCCGCCGTAGTAGGCGCTCGGCTCGCTGTAGACCGGGTCCTGGTAGGCGGCGGTGAGCGCGGGGAAGACGCTGCCGGCCTTGAACATGGTGTTGACGGCGTCGGGCCGGGTGAGCGCGTACTCGACGAACCTCCAGGCGGCGGCGCGGCGCGGGCTGGAGGCGGAGACGGCGAGGTGGGTGGAGTTGACCAGGGCGGTGCGCTTGCCGCCGGGGGTGACCGCCGGCGGCCGGGTGAGCCGCCAGTTGCCGCTGAGGTCGGGGAACTTGCTCTCGATGAAGTGCGCGGCCCAGGAAGGCTGCGGTCCGGCGCCGAGCTTGCCCTCCTTCATCTGGGAACGCCAGACGGTGGCGCCGGGCGTCTCGACGACGACGCCCGCCTCGTCGAGGCGCTTGAGCAGGGTGAGGGCGCGCACGCACTCGGGGGAGGTGAGGGTGATGTCGCCCTGGAGGTCGAAGAAGAAGGCGCCCTGCTGCTGCATGAGGGACTGCAGGAAGTCCAGGTCGGGGCCGGGGGTGCCGGTCCGGTTGATGCCGACCAGGCCGACGCCGGGGTTGGCGGCCTTGAAGGCCCCGGCGGCGGCGATCAC
Organism: Kitasatospora sp. NPDC059462; assembly: GCF_042749955.1. Classification (NCBI taxonomy): domain Bacteria; kingdom Bacillati; phylum Actinomycetota; class Actinomycetes; order Kitasatosporales; family Streptomycetaceae; genus Kitasatospora; species Kitasatospora sp. NPDC059462. Next base: position 9,944 of record NZ_JBHYUU010000043.1, read on the forward strand.
GTCGTCCCAGGTGGCGAAGGTGGTGGGGTCGAGCCCGGCCTTGTCGAACATGTCCTTGCGGTAGAAGAAGCCCTGGGCGTTGACCTCCCAGGGCAGGGCTCGGGCGCGTCCCGCCTTGTCGGTGACGACCGGCCACAGGCCGGGGGTGAACTGGTCCTTGTGGGCGTCGGCGCCGAGGGCGGAGAGGTCGGCGAAGCCGGAGGGGAATTTCTCCAGGTAGCCGGGCAGGTAGTCGCAGCCGATGTGGAGGACGTCGGCGAGGCCCTTGCCGCCGGCCGCGAGGCCCACGGTGATCTTGTCCCAGATGGCCGGGTTGCCGACGTCCTGGACGTCGACCTTGATGCCGGGGTTGTCCTTCTCGAAGACGGGGACCACCCCGCGCAGCGCCTCGGCGGCGTTGGTCCAGGACCAGACGGTGACGGTCCCGGTGGCGGCGTCCCCGCCGGAGGAGCCGGCGCCGTCGGAGCCGCCGCAGGCGGCGAGGGCGCCGCCCGCGGACAGCGCCAGCAGGCCGGCGCCGGAGGCGCGCAGCAGGTCGCGGCGGGTGAGGTGTGACATGGCAGGCCTTTCCGAGGGGGGGTGAAGGGCTGGACGGAGGATCGGCGCGGCGGTCCGCTCAGGCGGCGCGGACGCCCCGCCGGAGGTGGTCGAGGGCCTCGGCGAGCGGCTCGGCGGCCGAGGGGTCGGTGCTGGCGTGCGGCGACAGCCGGATCCAGCCGCCGCGCAGGGTGGTGGCCAGACCGGCGGCGGTCAGCGCCCGGTGGACGGCGGCGGGGTCGGCGCCGGGCAGCCGCAGCCGGCCGATGCCGCTGCCGGACGCGCCCGGCTCCCCCGGTCCGCCGGCGGTCTCGGCCCCGGCGGCGCGGGCCGCGGCGAGCAGCCCGCCGAGCACCTCCCCGATCCGGGCCTCGATCCGGGCGGCCCCGGTGTCCCGCACCAGACCGAGCGCCGCGCCCAGGGCGGCGACGGCGGGTCCGTCCGGGTTGGTGAGGGTGTGGGCGACGGCGCCGGGCCGGGGCGGGCACGGGTGGTCCGGCGCCTCCAGCGGGTCGAGGACGCCGGACCAGCCGCCGAGCCCGGGCCCGAGCCGCCCGGCGACCCGGTCACGGACCATCAGCACGGCCGCGCCCCAGCCCGCCCGCAGCCACTTCTGGCCGCCGGCGGCGAGCACGTCGGCCGCGTCGACGGCGAGGTCGACGGCGCCGAGGGCCTGGACGGCGTCGACCACCAGCACCCGGTCCGGGCCGATCAGCTCCTTGAGCGCGGCCAGCGGCGCCCGGTAGCCGGTCGCGGCGTCCACGGCGCAGACCGCGACGGCGCGCACCCGGTCGTCGAGGTGGGCCCGGACGGTGTCGGCGGTGAGCGGCCCGTCGAGCAGGCGGACGGTCAGTCCCCCGTGGTCCTCGGCGCGCAGCCACGGGTAGAGCGCGCCGGGGAAGTCCGTCCGCGCCATCAGCACGGTCCCGTCCGCGCGGCCGGCCCGGTGCGGGAACGCCGGGCCGGCCGGCCGCGCGGGAGCCCCGGCGGGCGGCCGTGCGAACGCGTGGGCGGCGGCGAAGAGCCCGTGCGAGGTGGAGCTCACGAAGGCGACCTCGTGCGGGGCGCAGCCCAGCAGGTCGCCCGCCGTCCGGGCGGCCGCGTCCGCCTCCGCGTCGAGGCGGTCGAGCGCGGCCCAGCCGCGCCGGTGGAGCCGGTCGGCCTCGCGGACGAGCACCCGGCGGACCGGGTCCGAGACCGGTCCGAACCGGGCGAAGTCCAGATAGCCGAACGGTTCGGCGAACTGCGCCAGGTAGTCATGCATGACCATCCCCCACCTCTGGGGCGATTTGAACGTTCAAATCACACACAAATCAACAGAAGGGATCAACATCGAACGAGCGGGAGCCAGCAAACGCCCCTGGTCGAGTGCGCGTCAAGACCCGTGCAGCCGGAAGGCCCGGTCGAGACCCTCTCGTTACCCGCGCCCGGAGCCCCGGGCGACCACCTCTTGCGCAATGCAATTTGACATTACTATTTTACTGAACGACGGGCCAGAGAACCCCTGCCGGAAACCCACGCCGGTCCCGTCGCCCCCGCAACCGCCGTGCGACTCCGCGGTCCTGGCGCTCCCCCACGCCCTCGGCCGGCACCACGCCCAGCGCCGTGCACCCCCACACCCTCACTGGAGAACCGGTGTCAGCCACCCCACGTCTGCGCACAGTCCTGCTCTCGGCGGCCCTCGCCGTCACCCTCGCGGCCCCGCTCGTGCAGAGCGCCCAGGCCGCCACGCCCGACCCGCTCCCCACCGCCCCGGCCGCCGCCCCCGCTTCCACGTTCGGCACCACCGGCGACGTCGCCCACGGCACCACCGGCGCCGGAATCCCCGGCCCCGAGGGCGCGCCGGGCAACGAGACCCGCCGGCCGACGACGACCGCCGGGCAGCCGGTCGCCGACCCGTCCGACCTCACCACCGCGACCGCGGCCCCGGCCCCGCCCGCCGCCGACGCCCACGCCGCGTGCTCCGTCGCCTCCTTCGCCGCCCTCTCCCCCACCGCGCTGGCCGACTTCCTCGCGGACGGCTCGCACGGCTACGAGAGCTGCCTGCTGCCGCTGCTGCGCACCTGGAGCCCCGAACTCGCCAAGGTCCTCACCCCGGCCCACGTGCAGGCGGTCGCCGAGCGGATCACCGCCCTCGCGCCGCGCTTCGACAGCGCCAACACCCTCAACCAGCAGCAGCTCTGGTACTTCCTGCACGTCGCCGTCCTGTTCGACTTCGACCACGCCGAACTCGACCTCAACGACGACGCCACCAAGGCCGCGATCGAGCGCGCGATCGCCGCGTACACCGCCAACCCCCGGGTCTTCGACCCCACCGAGGCGGCCGGCAACGCCATGGGCGAGCTGCTGCAGACCTCCACCGCCCCCCGGCTGCGCCCCGGCCGCCTCCCGCTCACCGAACGGGTGCTGCGCCAGTACGCCTCCGCCACCAGCCCGTACATCGGCAACCGCGGCTGGAACTGGGCGCTGCAGAGCGCGCTGCAGATCAACTTCCAGGGCGTCAACAACGTCAGCGAGGACGGCGGAGCCTTCCGGACCGCCGCCGTCGACAACCCGGGCTACCGCCACGCCATCCGCGACTTCGCCGGCTACACCCACCTCAAGGGCACCGACACCGAGTGGGCCGTCGGCGACGCCATGAACGAGTACGCCCGGCTGGCCACCGTCGAGGCGCTCAAGCCGGAGATGAAGGCCGAGGTCGGCGGGGTCATCACCACCCTCCGCGACAACTTCGGCCGGCTCAGCCGCCCGTGGATCAACGTGGCCGTCCCGGTGAACGACTTCGGCCTCTGCCAGGCCTACGAGGCCTGCCGGGCCGACCTCGTCCGGCAGTACTTCCCCCACACCTTCAGCTACGACAACGGCACCCTGGTCATCCGCACCGTCCTCGACAAGGCCACCGCCGACCAGCTCTACTACGCCACCAAGCAGGTCAAGGCGCAGTTCTTCCGCACCATCGGCACCGACCAGCCGCTCGCCGACGACACCCACCCCGTCCTCACCGTGCAGCTGTACGACACCAAGACCAACTACAAGTGGCTGCAGTACCTGCTGTTCGGGATCGGCGACGTCGAGAACGGCGGCATGTTCATCGAGCAGGACTCCACCTTCTACACCTACCAGCGCACCAGCGCCGAGTCGTACTTCAGCCTGGAGGAGCTCTTCCGGCACGAGTACACCCACTACCTCAACGCCCGCTGGGCCATCCCGGAGACCGGGTACACCACGCGCTGGCCGAGCGACGCCACCTTCGCGATGAACGAGGGCACCGCCGAGTACTTCGCCGGCGCGACCGCCAAGGACGGCGTGAAGGCCCGCAAGTACATGGTCGGCCAGGTCGCCTCGGACGTCCGCGACGGCAACGCGCGGCTGACCGTCGACCAGATCCTGCACGCCACCTGGCGCGGCCTCGGCTTCCGGGCCTACCCGTACGCGGCCACCTTCTTCAACCTGCTCGGCGAGCGTCACCCCGACCAGCTCGCCGAGATGTACCGGCTGCTGCGCGCCGACGACCTCGACGGCTACAACGCCTGGCGGGACCGCCTCGGCCGGGACGCCGGACTCCAGCGCGAGTACGACGCCCACCTCGACGCCGAGATCCCGCGCGCCGAGGACCTCTACGTGCCGGCCACCACCTACACCCCCAACGGGCAGCTGCGCTTCGCCTACGCCCACGAGGTTCAGGACGCCTTCGCCCGCGCCACCCAGAACACCCCGGTCTGCAAGGACAACGCCGACTGGAACAACGCCGTGCGCTTCACCTGCACCGGCCGGATCACCGCCAACCTCACCAACTCCCTGAGCGCCGGACAGGTGCGCGAGTCGATGGCCGACACCGTCGACTACTTCCTGCTCACCCGGGCCGGGGCCGCCGCCAACAACCTCGCCGACATGACCTGCTGGTTCGGCAAGGTCGACGTCTGGCCCGACGGCCGGGCCGGCAGCGCCGACTACACCTGCGAGGGGCCGCTGCGCCGCTGACCCCCCGCGGGCGGGAGGACCGGGTGGTACACCACCGGCCCGGTCCTCCCGCCCGGCGGGGTGCCCCGGGACGCCCCGCCGGGCTCAGAGCGCGAGGCCCGTGGCCCACACCGAGACGCCGCAGCCGGGGGCCGGGAGCGGGAGGAACCCGCGGGCGACGGTCGCGGCCGGGTGGCCGCAGATCCAGCCGGAGGAGTTGAAGACGGAACGCAGCGCGACGCCGCGGCTGTTGGCGGCGGAGTAGTCGGCGGTGCGGAAGGCGTGCCAGAGCTGGTGGCCGTAGGCGGTGGCGACGAACGAGGAGCTGATGTTGTTCGAGGCGTCGACCGGCGCGATGCCGTCGATGCGGCGCAGGGCCAGCGGGCCGGGCGACTCCACCGCGGTGCCGTGGCCCCGGTACACCTGGTCGACGTAGAGGCCGACCGAGTACGGGAACACCACGTCGTCGTCGTTGAGCAGCGGGTCGGTGCCGCGGTCGCCGCGCGGGCCCGTGGTCACGCAGGCGCCCGGGGTGAGCAGCGCCGAACCGCCGCCGAGCGCCTTCAGGAAGGCGTGGCGGGAGTCCGAGGTCGCCTGCGGCAGCACGGGCTTGATGGTGGCGTTGGCCAGGGCCGGGTCGATCTGGTTCCACGTGGTGACCACGCACTGGTAGATGTCCCTGAGCTGCGCCGTGGTCAGGTTGGCGGGCGCGTGGCCGCCGGGCTTGGCCGCCCAGCTCACCGCGTCGCGCGCGAACGCCACGAAGGTGTACGGCTGGGGGTTGATGTTGGACACCGGCCCGCGCGAGGTGCGGGCGTAGTCCAGGGTCGCGGCGGTGGTGGCCACCAGTGCGTTGAAGCCGGCCAGGCTGCCGTCCGGCCGCGCGATGGGCGTCGCCCCGGTCTTGGTGGTGATCGGGCCGGCTCCGGTCGCGTCGATGCTGTAGAGCCGGGGCTGCGTCCCGATGATGGCCGCGTCGTAGTCGGCGGACGTCTGGTTCATGAATCCCTGCGTGGTGTCCGCCCCGGCCCCCACCAGGTCGGTGGCGGCCGGGATGGTCCCGGGCGGCGGATCGGCCGCCGCCGCCGGCGCCAGCAGTCCCGCCGCGCACACCGCGGCCGCGAGTCCCGTCGTCACACGGGCAGCCATCGAACGCATCGAAGATCCCTCCCGGGTATCAGCCCGCCCGGCCCCACCGGCCGACAGGCCCGCCCATCTTCACGGCCGGGCCACCGGCCGAACAGCCGCCGGTCCGTCAAGTCGTGTCTCCGCCAAGCGCATTGGGGCGCACGACCAGCCGACATCCGGGCCTGCTCCGGCCTCCGACCCCAAGAGTTCTTCCCCCGGCCACCCCTCCCTTCCGGCGGCCCGGGCCGGCCGCGGGGCGGCGGTGAACTCCGGGCCCGCGACCGCCACCGCGTCTCCCGGACGCCTCAGACGCCGGAGAGCGCTTCCAGCAGGTCCTGGAGCAGGGTGTCGTCGAGGGGTGTGCGGTGGGCGAGTTTGTTGCGGGCCCGCCGGAGCGTGCGCAGCCGGCCGAACTGCTCCTCGGTCAAGGCAATGTCCCGGTGCACCGCCGCGGCGTAGAGCTCGCCCAGTTCCATCGAGGCCGGATCCGCAGCCGCACCCCTGGCCTCGCGCAGCGACTGCCGGACGTAGGTGTCGACGAGCCGGGTGACGCCGCGCACCGCTATCTGCGGAAGGATCTCGACGAAGCCGAGGCGGGCGTCGTCGATGAGGGGCAGCAGGATGCGGTTCTGGGCCTGCCAGACCAGCTTGTCGAGTTCGGGGCCCCCGGTCGGCCACCCACCGGAGCGGGGGCTGTGGCGGACCTGCCCCTCCCAGCTGTCGACCAGCCCGGCCGACCACGCCTCGCGCAGGCCGCTCTCGGGGAGCGGCGCGTACGCCGCACCGGGTGCGCCCCGGCCCTGGGAGCCCTGCGCGACGGCGGCGTCCACGGAACGGCACGCGTGCAGGGCGGACGCCAGCTCACCGACCCGGCCGCTCCAGACCCGGCCCAGTTCCACCGCGAGACCGAGGTCCGGCCCGGCCGTCTGCACCACGGTCTCGCGGCGCAGGGCGTGCCGGATGAGCTTCGTCGGCGTCATGCGGCTGTGGGCCTGCCCGAAGCCCGCCCGCGGCATCGCGTCGGCCACCACGGTCGCCGTGTCGAGGTGGCTCCAGACGCCCCACCACCAGTGCGGCCGCGACACCGTTCCGTCGAGGAGGCCCACGGTGTCGGCCTCCAGGTCCTGGAGGCGGGAGGCCACCAGCAACCGCGGACGGTCGCCCGGCCGGAGGCCGGCCTCCTTCACGGCCGCCTGGAAGCGGCGGACCAGCCGGGACACCGCGTGCGGGTCCGCCTCCGTCCAGGCGCGCACGACGAGCACGGGCGTGCGGCGCTCCGCGGCGCCGGTCAGCTCGGCGACCAGGTCGCCGTCCAGGCCGAGACTGCGGGCCAGGCGTGCGGCGATGTCGCCGTCCCCGCCGTCCCGGCCGTCACCGTCCCCGCCGTCGCCGACCCGGCCCCCGGGGAACCGGGCGTCGGCGGCGGCTGCGAGCGACGGTCCCCCGGCCCCCGGGAAGCCCCCGTTGCCGGAGACGCCGAACGGGTCCCAGCCCCCGAAACCGTCGTCGATCTCCAACGCGTCCTCGGAGCCGTGGACCGCCGCCCCGCCCCCGCCGCCGGGTTGCTCCCAGAAGCCCCGCACCTCCGGCGCGGCCCCGACCGGCACCGGCCGGTGAGCCGTCTCCTTGCCCGGCACCTCCACGGCGTCGTCCAGACCGTGGACCACCTCCGCGACGGCCCGGTCGGCGCGGTCCGACTCCACCTCGGCGTCCGGGAACAGCCAGACGCAGCTCAACCCGGCACGCAGGTCGGCGAGCACCCCGGCGCAGTGGCGCCGGGCGCCCGGCAGGTGGCGGACCGCCTCCGGCGACAGCACGCCCGCCGGATCGAGGATCTCGGTCACACCGCCCTGCCCTGCGCGCCCGCCACGGTCCTGAGCGCCAGGAAGGTGACGCTGTCCACGGTGAGGACCTCGCCGTCGTCGTCGAGGACCCCGAGCGCCTCCAGGTCCGCCAGCAGAGCCTCGGCCTCGTCCAGGTCGTCGTCCAGCACCACGGCCAGGTCCTGGGGGACGGCGTGGGCCCTGCCCTGCCGGTGCTCCTCCGGACTGAACATGTCGGCCCAACCGGCCATCTGCTCGACCCGGCGGTCGGACAGACCGACCCGCCGCAGGTGCGCACGGGCGAACTCCGGGTCGTCCGTGCGGGACCGCAGCACCGCGAAGAGCCGCTCCCGGGGAGCGCCCTGGAGGTACTGGGCGATGGCCCGTTCGACGAAGCCGGGCCAGCCCCCGGTCGCCTCGATCAGGTTGCGGCGCTCCTGGACCGAGACGAAGGGCTGCTCCGGCCAGGCCCGCAGGCTGGTCGTGTTCCAGCGCTGCGGCTGCGCCCGGAACACCGCCGGGAAGTCGGGACGCAGCGCGGTCAGCGGGTCGACGACGACCAGCGCGCGCCGGCGCGGGATCTCCTTGCCCTCCTCCTCCGAGGCCGAGGTGTACTTGGCGAGCCGCTCGACGTCGGCCCGCACCTGCTCGGCGGGCACGCCCCGGAGGTCGGCGAGGAGCAGGTGCGGCGAGCGCTCCCGGGCCCACCGGGTGACCGTCTGGGTCAGCTCCGCGGGCGCCACGGGCACGACCTGGCGCGCCCGTCCGACGTGCTGCTCGGCCGCCTTGGCCAGGAGGTCGGCACCGAGCGCCGCCGTGGCCGTGATCACCGCCGTGCGCCGGGACAACGCGTCGTGCCACTGCTCGTCGGTCAGCGGGCTCATCCGCATGACCCGTTCGCGGTCGACGCCGATGGAGCGACGGGCGACGCGCGGGTTGTAGTCGTACTTCTGGGTGAACTCGCTGGTGCGCAGCTCCGCCTTGAGTTCGTCGCGGGTGCCGAGCATGTTGACGAGGTTCGGGCTGCGCATGACGAAGCTGTTGCTCCGGCCCGGGAGCGGGAGGACCAGTCCGAGGCCCTCCATCTCCACCAGGTCGGTGCGGACCTCGTCCACGCCGTTCTGCTCCGGGAACCCGTCGGGCCAGATCCGGTGGGCCTCCTCCTGCAGTTCCTGGGGCGTGTAGCCGCGGGCGTAGCCGTCCGTGAGGCTGCGCAGGGCCAGGATCAGCGTCAGGACCCGGTAGCGGTCCTCCAGGTCGATGGTCAGGCGGAGCCGGTCGCGGATCTTGTCCCGGATGCCTCCGTTCTCGACGACCTTCTGCACGTCGGCGTTGGTGATCCGGGGGCGCCCGCCCTCCGGGGACAGGGCCCGGCCCTGCATCTCCTCGACCAGTCCCTCGCAGACGATCTGGACCAGGTTGGCCTGGTTGTTGGTCAGGGCCAGGATGCTCCAGACCAGGTCGGGGTTCTCGAAGAAGAGCCCGGTCGCGGCCAGCGGCTCGACGACCAGGTCGATCGCGGCCTTCGCCCGCAGCGGACCGACCAGGACCGGTTCGCCGCCGTGCCCGGTGATGGAGTTGGTCAGCCGGTTGTAGCGCTGCACCTGGTGCAGACCCGCGAACACGATCTTGAAGCGGCGTTCGGTGTCGGCCATCAGCTTCATCAGGCCGGTGAGGGTGCGGAAGGTCGACTGCGCCCCCGCCGTCTCGACCGGCCGGGCGTCCGCGTTGAGGAAGGCGTCCGCCTCGTCGGCGAGGAAGAGGATGCGGCGCTCCTCGCTCTCGTTCAGCCACTGCTGGACCTGGTCGCCGATGGCGGTGGCGCTGGCGTGCTCCGAGACGCTGCGGTCGAGCACCCCGGCGGCCTTCAGCTGCTGGGCCAGCACGCTCCAGATCTCCTGCGGGAGCCGGCTGAGCCCGATCTCGGCGAACCGCAGATCGGTGTAGACCGCGACCTGGTTGCCGCCGTGCCCGGTCCGGAAGCTGTCGGCCACCTGCTGGAGCAGCGAGGACTTGCCCAACTGCCGTCCGCCGTACAGGAAGAGGCCGCCCTCGCGGGCCATGATCGTGCGCTTCTCGTCGTCGCGGCCCTTGAACACCTCGGCGGCGACCTGGCCGGCCTGGAACGGCTCGTACGGCCGGTACGCGGCCCAGGGCAGCGTCACTCGCTGCACCGCGCGGAAGGAGCGGGCCTCACCGGCGGCGATCCAGCCGAACACCGCCGGGTCGACGACGATGGCCTGCTGCGGCTTCTGGTGGGAGGCCTGGGCGAGCCGCCGCCGCCCGGCGATGCCGAGCGGCTGCAGGTAGAGGATGATGTTGGCCCCGAGCGCGGACTCGGGGAGGTGGCGCAGCAGGGCGTCCGGGCCGACCTCCTCGGTGCCGACGATGAGGACCCGGTAGACGCCCTTGGCGCGGGAGCCGATCCGGGACACGTAGCCCGGGACGTTGTCGCTGATCTCCGCGGTGATCGAGAGCGTCATCACCTGCCAGTCCTTGCGGTCCTGGTCCACCAGCCGGACCGGTCCCTTGACGCTCAGGCCGAGCATCCGCAGCACGCTGGGGACGTGCTTCTGGAAGGAGTTGCGGCGCTCGTTCAGCCGCCCGAGCGACTCCCAGGCGGCCAGGGCGACGGTGACCGCGTCGGTCTCCGCCTGACCGGAACGCCCGCGCGCGTAGTGGTCGAACCACCAGCGCGCGTCGGCCCCGGTGCTGCCGGCCCTGGGCGAGTCCGGGTGGCGCACGCCCTCCAGGAAGGCCGCCAGCTCGGTGCCGGTCTCGACGACCTGTTCCGGAATGCGCTCGCCCTTGCGGGCGAAGGAGAGCAGTTCCTCGGCGGTGGCGACGTCGCCGCCGTCGATCAGGGCGCTGACCCGGACGAGGTCCGCCCCTTCGAGCTTCAGCTCGACCAGTTGCGCGCGGAGCTGGTCCGTCTTCTCCAGCATCCTGGCGTTCAGCTGGGCGACGACGCCCCGCACCTGCTCCAGGAGCGGGCGGAACCGCAGGCCGCGGTCCGAGGTCTTGAGGTCGAGGAGCTGGGCCGCCAGTTCGCTCTCCTGCTCGGGGGTGAGCAGGTTCTGCAGGCGGACCTGGGCGAAGAGGATGTCGGCCCGGTTCAGGGCCGTGCCGGCCTTCTCGCGCCAGTGGGCCTCGGCGTCGGCGAGCCTGCGCCGCCACGCGTCCAGCTGGTTCGCCTCGGGTGCGGGGGCGGAGCCCGGCCGGCCGGTGGCCACGAGGTCGAGCAGTCGCCCGGCGATGTGCAGGTCACCGCGGTCGAGGTGGGCGGCGAAGGCCGTCCCCGGGTCGGCCGGCTGCAGGACCTCCAGCAGGGCGTCCAGGGCATCCGGGGCGTCGAGGTCCGGCACGTCCTGGCCGTCGGCCGTCGCGGTCCAGGCCAGGCGCGGCAGGACGAGCAGCGGGTCGGTGCCGGGCGGACCGGCCGGCACCCTGGAGACGCCCGGGGCCGCCCCGTCGTCGATCCAGTCGAGCAGCAGCCGGACCGCCTCCCCGCCGGGGCCCGGGAGCAGCGCCTCCTGGCGCGCCGCCCGGCGGGCGGCGAGCAGTTCGCTCCCGAGGCGGCGGCTGTCGCCGCGCGGCGGCATCTCGGCGACCTGGACCGCCTCGCGCAGCAGCGTCATCACCTCGCCGATGCGCCCGCGCAGCTGGTCCAGGGCGGTGGCGATGATCTTGGTCTTCCGCTGGTTGGGCGAGCTGACCCGGCGCGTGGTCTCCCGGATGATCCGGTCGATCGCGTCGTCCTCCCCGTAGGTGTCCTCCAGGTCCTGGCGGAGCTGTTCCGCGGTGGCGAGGCCGGTCGACCAGGCCACGATCAGGTTGAGGCTGTGCCCGAGCTCGGCGTCGTCCTTGAGCATGGTCTGCAGGACGCGCGAGGCGAGCTGGTACGCCGTCTTGCTGGTCCCCAGCCGGGCCTTGAGCGCCTCCGCGCGGTCCCGCAGGTCCGCCGGGTCGACGGTGTCGTCCGGTCCGAGCCTGGCTTCGTCGCCCGGCTGGAAGGGGACCCCCTTGCGGATCTCCAGGGCCAGCGTCCGGAAGAGCTCGTTCCAGACCTCGGGCAGCCCGGGGAGCTGGGCGAAGTCGTTGACGATCGGGAGCGCCCACCCCGCCTGCAGCCCGCTGCGGACCGCGGCCGCCAGCGCGATGAGGTAGCCGTCCCGGTCGTCCGCGGCCGGCAGCGCGCGGTCCTCGACGCCGACTTGCAGGGATATCGCCGCCTGCTGCCCGGGGGCCAGCCCGAACGCCGACGAGGCGAAGGCCAGGGACCGGCACCGCTCCCGGCGGTCCCGAGCGGCGCGGGTCAGCCAGTACGCCTCGGTCAGCCTGCCCCCGGCGATCAGCTGCTCGACCGGCGAGGCCGTCGCGCCGGTCCGGGTCCAGACGTCGGTCGGCTCGACGGCGACCGGTGCTTCGACCGCCTCCACGGCCTCGGCCGCGGAGGCGGCCGCGGAGGCGGCCGACGTCTGCTTCGGGACGCCGGGCCGGTGGAGGGGCCGCGCCACCGGCTCCGGTGCGGCCGGCGGCCGGCCGGCCTCGGCCGGGGCTCCGGCCGCACCGGCGGGCCCCGGCTCCAGTCCGGTCGTGCCGTCGACCACGGCGGGCTCCGCCGGTCCGGCCTCCGGGGCCGCACACGCGCGCTCGGAAGACTCGGAGGGCTCGGAGGGCTCGGCGCCCTCGGAGACCGGCGCGCAGGGGGCGTCCTCGACGGGCGGCACGGGCGACTCGACCGTGGCCTCCGGCGGCGGCACCTCCCGCTCGGCCACGGGCCGGGGGGCTTCCGCGGCCACCGGACGCGGCCGCTCCTCCGGACGGGCGGCGTCGAGGGGGCCGCGTCCCGGCTGCCGCTCCTTCAGCGCCCGCAGCTCGCCGATCCGGGCGTTCTTGGCGTCGACCTCCACCTGCAGTGCGCTGCGCACCGCCGGGTAGCTCACCGCCGCGGCCGCCATGGCGACGAGTTCCTCGCGCTCGGCCTCGACCCTCGCGATCTCCTCGTCGACCCTGGCCGAGCGGACCTCCGCCAGGATGCGGTCGAGGTCGTCATGGGTCTGGGCGGGCTCCCACCGGACGCCACCGCCGAGGCCGAGCGCCAGCTCGGCCGTGGCGGTCCGCCGGCCGAACCAGGCGTCCACCGCGGCGGCCAGATCGGCGTCGCGCCGCCCGGCTCCTCGCCGGACGTCCGCCGCCAGGCCCTCCAGCCGGCCGGCCAGCACCTCGCCCTCGCCGCGCAGCCGGTGCGCGGCTGCTTCGAGCTGCTCCGCCAGGTCGTCGGACACCGCGTTCCCCCCGTCCGCGGCGTCGGGCCGCGTGCTGTGCTGATCTCCGTACGGAGCCTCCTGCGAGGCCGTGCCGAGCGCCGGCGCCTCCGCCCGGCTCCCCCGGAGGCGCCGCTTCGGCTCGGGCCAGTCCGCCGAGGTCGCGGCGGCCTCCCACAGGGAGTCCCAGTGCTCCAGGACCCGGCCGCGTTCGGGTGCGTCCTCACCGGCCAGCGGATACCAGTGGAGCGCGAGGCAGGCGAGCGAGGGCGGCAGGGTCGTCAACGCCCCCCGCAGGCACTCGGTGTCCGCGCCCTGCAGCCCCTGCTTCGCGGAGCCGTGCTGACGGGCCATCCGGTCGGCCACCTCGTGCCCGACCTCGGCGATGCGCAGCAGCATGTCCGAGGGTGCCCTGGCGACCCAGGAACGCATCCCGGCCGCACTGGCGCGGGCCTGCCTCGTCGGCTCGCCCTTGTAGGCGAAGGGGTGGCCGTGCACGACGGCCAGGAAGGCGAGCAGGTGCTGAAGGGCGTCCGGTGGCTGACTGGAGAGCCACCGGCGGAGTTCGGGAGCTGACGACACGCCGGACATCTTCACACGGCCCGGAACCCGCCCGCAGCGGAATCGACCAGTTCAGCAGCAGTTCCCGGATTTCAAACATCGAAATTGACAAGAGATCGAACGGAGCTTGACAACGGCCGCCGGGCGCCGGCCGCGCGCAGGTTCCGGGGCTCCGCGACAGGGAAAAATTGGTCTACTCCAATTCTGTCCGGAATACGTCGTCACAACAGGCGTTGGTGTGCCGTTCACTGTTGCCCCCGAGCGGCCGGGTTCACCGGCCGCACGACTGCAGGGTGGAGAAGTCATGCGAAGGGCCGTACGTGGTCTCATCGTTGGGATCGCGGCCGTGATCGGTGCCGGTGTGGTGACGGCCGTGCACGCCGGTGACGGGATGCCGCTGGTCCCCGCCCTGTGTGTGGACGGGTTCGTGCTGGTGAGCTGGTTGTCGATCGCCGCGATGGCCTTCCCGCGCCGACAGCCGCCGGTCGACCCGGTGGACGACTGCGCGGCTCCGCCGCTGCTCGCCGCCCTCCCCTACCGGGCGGAGAACGAGCCGCGCATCGCCGCGCGCTGGAGAGGGCGCCACTGGCCCTGAGCCCGACGTCGGTAACCGGCCGAGATCACTCCGCGCCCTTCCGGCGGCGGGGCGGCGCCTGCCACGATGGCGCGAGACCCCAGAAGCGAGGGAGAGCCACGGTGCGTACGGTGCGCGTGAGTTCGGCGGTCATGACCCACCCGGTGCGCCTGGTCCAGGCCCGTGAGCTGGCCGAGCGCCTCGGGCTGGACGGGCTGGCGCTCGACCCGGAGCCGGACGGTCCGCCCTCGGCCCTCCGGACGGCCCTGGTGGCCTGGGCGGCGGCGGAGACCGGCGGGAGCCACCACCTCGTCGTCCAGGACGACGTGTCCGCCCCGGAGAACCTGGTGGCGCTGGTCGGCCGCGCGGCCGCCCGGTTCCCCGACGAGGCCCTGGTGTTCTACACCAACTGGCACGCGCGCAACGGCGGCGCCTCCCGGCTCGCCGCGCTCGCCGGCGCCTCCTGGGTGCGGGCCGTGCCCGACGAGTTCACGCCGTCGCTGGCCGTCTGCCTGCCGCTCGGCACCGCGGAGGAGTTCCGCCGGTTCGCCACCGGCAGCGCCGAGCGCCACGACGACGAGCTCTTCTCCGTCTTCTTCCGCGCCCGCGGGCGGATGGCCCTGATCGCCGTGCCCAACGTGGTGGAGCACATCGGCACCAGCAGCATCAACGGCCACGCCACCCAGGGGATCCGGCTCGCCGTCTGCCCCACCGACGCCGCCGACGCCGAACCGCTCCTGGAGCACGGGCGCGTCCTGGAGGAGCCGGGCTGGATCCCGTACATGCGCTACGGCGAGGGCTACATCCGGCTGGTCGGCCAGGAGCACGGCGCGGACGGCGGGCGCGGCCACCACCGGTGGCGCGACGCCCTGCCGGCGACCGGCCTCACGGAGCGCGCGGTGCTCGACGCGGTGGCCGAGGGCATGCCGGAGGACCTGGCGGCGCAGGTGGCCGGGCGGTTCGGCCGCGACTTCGCCGAGGAGCTGTGGATCCACTGCCTGCTGCTCGGCCGGCAGGCGGCCGAGGCCGCCCGCCGGCTGGGCGACGGCCCCGGCGACGTACCGCCGGCCGTCCTCGCCCGGCTGCGGGACGCGGCGGTGTCCACCGCCGGTCCCGCCGGCCTTCCGCCGGAGCGCCGCCCGGAGGCCGGGCCGGACGAGGTGCGGCTGATGTCGGCCTTCGCCTGGACCGCCGTCAGGGCCGGGGAGAAGTGGCCCCCCGCGTGACCCGGACGGCGGCCCCCGGGCGACCCACCGGGTGGCCGCCGGCGCGGCCCACCCGGTGACCTCCGGCGTGACCTACCCGGTGACGTCCGGGGTGACCGGGTGGGTGATCCACACCGCGGGCTCCCAGTAGGAGCCGAGGTCCCGCTCGCGCTCGATCCGCAGGGTGGACAGGCCCGCCGGGAAGACGTAGTCGCCGTCCTCCGGGTAGGCGAGGCCGGTCCAGCGCTCCCATTCGGCCACCGTGCCGGTGATCCGCGAGGAACGCTCGGAGGCGCCGGCGATCGCGCCGCCGGCGCCCACCTGGGTACGGATCCACGGGTCGAACGGAGCCCCGTCCTCACGCCGCCAGGCCGCGTAGCGCTCGATCGGCACCAGCGGGTAGCGGTCCTTCCAGGTGGGCCGCACGGGCACCAGCACCGTCGACAGGCCGGCCCGCCGCGCGACCTCGCGCATCCCGCCGAGGAGCAGGCTGGACAGGCCCCGGCGCTGGTAGTCCTCCGCGACCTCGATGCCCAGCGCGCACAGGGCGCCGGGGGTCCGGCCCGCCTCGCGGTCCGCGAAGGCCCGGGCGATCGAGTCGTCCAGCCCGGGGCCGAGGTCGGCCCCGGTGCCGTCCCAGGTGCGCGGCAGCGAGCGGCCGGCGCCCGCCACCTCCTCGCGCTCGTCGTCGTACAGGACGAACTGGCACTCCGGGAAGTCCGCGAACAGCCGGTCCCAGTAGCCGTCGTTGACGTCGCCGTGCAGGTTGTACTCGGGCACGATGCCGGCGAACCGTTCCGGCATGCGGTCCCACAGTTCGGGCTTCTCCGCGTGGGTCACCACGACCAGGGCCATCTCGTCGTCCTCCTCTTCTCTTCTCGTGTTCCTAGGCCGGGACTTCGACGTCCCAGACGATGACGATCGGCAGCCCGTCCCAGGCCGCGCGGGCCGCGTCCGCGATGAACTCCTCGTAACCCCCGGGTGCCAGGCGGCCGTTGAAGAGCGGCTCGTGACAGGCCCGGACCCGCAGCCCGGCCGACGTGAACGCCTCCAGGTACGCCCCGGGCAGATGGACGTGGTTGCGCACGAACGCGAGCTGGTCGGAGCCGTGCACGAAGACG
This sequence comes from Kitasatospora sp. NPDC059462, assembly GCF_042749955.1. NCBI lineage: Bacteria > Bacillati > Actinomycetota > Actinomycetes > Kitasatosporales > Streptomycetaceae > Kitasatospora > Kitasatospora sp. NPDC059462. The sequence continues at coordinate 26,120 of NZ_JBHYUU010000043.1, forward strand.
CACTGCCCCTGGAGGGCGATGACGAACGGGTGCAGGTCCGAGACCAGGATCCGCCCGCCCGGGCGGACCACCCGGGCCAGCTCGGCCACGCCTGCCGCGAGGTCCGGCAGATGGGTCATGGCCAGCGAGCAGACGGCCAGGTCGACCGAGTCGTCGTCGAGCGGCAGGCTCTCCAGGCGCCCGGTGCGGAACTCGGCCTGCGGGGCGTGCTCAGCGGCCTTGGCCAGCATCTCGGGCGACTGGTCCACGCCGATGGTGCGGTGTCCCCGCGCGACCAGCGCGCCGGCCTGGCGCCCGGTGCCGCAGGCGGCGTCCAGGGCGGTGCCCACGGGGAGGGTGTCGACGATCCCGTGCAGCACGGGCTCCTCGACCTCGATGAACGAGTTGGGCAGCGAGTCGTAGATCGTCGACCAGGACGCGTAGCCCTCGGACAGGCCCAGCTCGCTGACGTCGGTGCCCCCGGCCGGCAGCTCGGCGTCACCGGCCACGAAGCGCCGGATGTCCTCGACGCGTTCCTTGAGGAACTTCTCGTCCCCGTCCATGGCGTGGCGCAGCAGCGCCAGGCCCTCGATTCCGAGGACGAGTTCCCTCACCCGGAATTCATTGCTCATGCGAAGCCTCGTTCCTGGCCTGAGCCGAAGGATTTGCGACAGCCGGGCCGGCCCGGCTGAATTCCGGTTACCCGGCCGGGCCGTAGAGGATTCTCCCGGTCCGCTTCGCTGTCCGAAAGGCGGCGCTGAATGTCCGGTTCCACGGCACCGATTGCCGGGAATTCCCGGCACCGCCTACGATGGCGGGCCGAAGCCGCCGGACACCTATTCACCGGCCGCTCGCTCTGCTGGGAGGCGGAATGACAGAGGGATATCTCGGCAGGGAAAGCGTCGTCCCCGGGGAGGAGCTGACCGTCCACGTCTCCACCGACGCCGCGCGGTTCCGGCTGAGGTTCTACCGGCTGGGCGAGGGCGTGGAACTGCTCGCGGAGAGCGGCCCGTACCCGGGGTCGCGGCACCCGGCGCCCCCGCACCCCGACGGCGTGCCCGGCCGGGTCTCGCCCGCCCACGACTGGGACTGGCCGCCGCTGACCGTGCCCGTGCCGGAGCACTGGACGCCCGGCATGCACCTGGTCCAGTTCGTCGAGGACGGCGAGGACCCGCCGCTGCTGGACGCCGCGAGCATCGAGGGCCCCGCCCGCGAGTTCTTCGTCGTACGGCCCCGGCGGGCCGGCAGCGGCTCGCGCATCCTCTACAAGAAGTCGACGTACACCCGGCACGCCTACAACCGCTCCGACCGCCCGGGCGAGGAACGCGCCGTCAGCCTCTACGACCACCCGGTGTACCTGCCGGACGGCGATCCCCCCGGGCACAAAGTGAGCCTGCACCGGCCCGGCGGAATCATCGACCTGGCCTACTGGGACGCCCCTTTCATCGCCTGGCTGGAGCGCAACGGCTACCCGGTGGAATTCTGCACGGATCTCGATCTGCACGAGGATCCGGAGCTGCTGTCGTCGTACGATCTGCTGCTCAGCGTCGGCCATGACGAATACTGGAGCGAGGCGATGCGCGACCAGGCCGAGCGATTCGTCCGGGGCGGCGGGAACATCGCTTTCCTGAGCGCCAACACCTGTTGGTGGCGCATTCATCCGACCGACCGGAACACCGCTTTCGTCTCGGACACCGACCACCACGTCGGGGACGCGTATCCGCACCTTCCGGCGACCGACCAGTGGTGGCCGGAGCCGCCGAACGGCGTGGGCCGCCCGGAGAACTCCCTCACCGGCGTGAGTTTCCGCAACGGCGGCATGTGGGCGAGCGCCGGGGGGTGGCCCGGGGACCGTCCGCGCGAGGGGTACACCGTGCAGCACGCCGACCACTGGGTCTTCGCCGGCACCGGGCTGCGCGACGGCTCCGACGGCGGTGAGCCCGACCGGCTCGGCGCGGGCACCACGCTGATCGGGTACGAGTGCGACGGCGCCGCCTACGCCCGGGACGAGCACGGCGTCGCCCGCGCCACCGGCGAGGACGGCACCCCGGACTCCTTCCTCATCCTGGGCATCCACGTGCTCGAACCGGTCCACGAGGACTTCCACGACTTCAAGTGGAGCCACTGGAACGGTCCGGCCCGGGAGGCCGGCATCACCAGCCCCCGGGCCGCGACCATGGGCGTCTACACCGCCGGCGGCACCGTGTTCTCCGCGGGCACCACCGACTGGCCGGTGGTCTGCGGGAACGACCAGGACGCCGGCGTCGTCCGGGTCACCCGCAACCTGCTGGACCGGCTGCGGCACCGCTCGGCACGAGACTGAGCAACTCGTCCAGCCCGCGGATCCGGGCCGCCCCGTCCGGCAGGGGCGGCTCGGAGCCGAGCACCGCCGGGTCGGGCCGGCACAGGTGAACGGCCCGCATCCCGGCCCCGACCGGGCCGAGCACATCGGGCGCCCACATGTCGCCGACGAACAGCACCTGCCGGGCCGGCAGGGCGCACCGCTCCAGCAGCACCCGGTAGATCAGCGGATGCGGCTTGCGCGCGCCCGCCCGGGCGGAGCCCACCACGACGTCGGCCGCCCCGCCGAGGCCGACCTCCTCCAGGCAGTCCTCCAGGTTCCAGAACCAGTTGGAGCAGATGCCGACCAGCAGCCCCCGGGCGCGGAGCTCCCCGAGGACACGGCGGGTGTCCTCGAAGAGCTCCAGCCGGACGGCCTTCATGGCGCGGTCGAGCTCCCCGACCAGTCCCTCCAGTTCCCGCTCCGGCACCCCACAACCGCGGGCCCTGCGCCGGAGCCGGTCCAACTCCCAATGGTGGTAGGCGGATTGGCTGACCGAGTGGGCCGCGTGATGCTCGCCCTCGGCGGGGCCCACCGTCCACTGGTCGCCCCAGCGGGCGCCCTGGGCGGACAGGCCCCGGCGGTCGAAGATCGCACGGTGTTCGGGCGGCAGCGGCTCGACCATCCGCGCCAGCGTCCCGTAGAAGTCGAAGACGACGGCGCGGACCTGCGGCGGCGCGTCCGGAGACGCCCCGGGCGGCACGACGGGCCGGGCGGGAACCGGAGGCACGGACGGCACCGGCCCGGCCTCAGTACCGGCCGTGCCGGCGCGGGAAGTAGTCCTGCAGCGTGCCTTCCCGTTCGATGTCGACGGTCGCACAGTGCAGCCCGCCGCCGAACGGCCCGACCGCCCGGAACGGCACCGGCACGATCTCGAAGCCGTAGGAGGACAGCTGCTCCGAGAGCCGGACCTCCTTCTCCTCGATGCACAGGGTGTTCTCGTCGATGTTCAGCATGTTCCCGGCGAGCCACGGGCTGCAGAACGACAGCTTCGGCGGGTGGTCCCAACTCGCCGGCTGCACCGCCTCGATGATCTCCCAGTCGTTGAGCCGGAAGAACTCCATCAGCTCGGCGTCCGCCAGGCGCTCGCCGCAGTGCAGCACCAGGCCGGGGCGCAGCGGCACCCAGGTCGCGTCGATGTGCAGCGGGTGGGTGTTGGTGGAGGTGACCGCGTGCACCCGGTGGTCGGGGAAGTGGCGCTTGAGCCACTGGTAGCCGCTGCGGTTGGTGACGAAGGACAGCTGGACGAAGAGGTCCTTGCCGAAGCGGGCGACGTCGGCGGCGTCGAACAGCGGCTCGGCCTCGGTCAGCACCAGGTCGTAGTCGCGGACCCGGGCCAGCTGCTCCTCGGTCGGCAGGTCGTTGTAGGTGTCCCAGAACTTGGTGTTGTAGGAGGCGTCGGTGAGCCGCGGCTTGGGTGCGGCCTCCCAGCGCATGTGCTCGTCGGAGTCGAACAGGTTCTGCAGCAGGGGCCGGTAGGCGAGGTACTCGTGCCAGCGGCTGCGGTAGGACATGGTCGCTTCCAGGACCTCGTTGCCGACGGTCAGCAGCAGGTCGCGGGGCGGCATGCAGCCGAACATGGAGTCCTGGCTCCACTCGGGCGTGGACACCTTCTGGTTGAAGTCGATCGGGGTGGGGCGGTCCACCCGGATGCCGCGGCGGGTCAGCATCCCGGCGAAGTTGTCGAGCTGCTCCTCCGCCTCGGCCACCATGTCCTCGGGCATCGGGCCGAAGGTGCCCAGGGGGAAGCCGTCCTCGGGGTAGTCCCGGCGCACCGCGGGCTCGGGGGCCTGGACCACGGTGCCCTCGGCGCGTCCGACGATCACGTGGCGCAGCGGGTCCCAGCCGTTCCAGGCGTTGACCCGGATCGGTCGGGCGGCGGCGTCGGGGGTCTCTTCGGGGGAAGTCGTCTGCTCGGACACGTAACAGGCCCTTCGTATCGGGATCACGTGGGTGCAGAGGCCTAACCTGCGGGTACCGCCCGGGAGGCGTCAAGGGTTGATCTCTATGCGGGACACTGAACGTCATCTTCCGGCCGAATGTCTGGACCTCTGCGAGTCTTGGCGATCAGACGGGTAATCAGATGGGTACCCCCATAGCGAACTTGGAGACCTCATGGCCATTCGCATGTCCTATCGCCCCCTTGTGCTCACGTTTCTCCTGTCCCTCGCCGCCACCGGCTGCAGCTCCGGGTCGGGTGGCGGAGGCGATGAGGGCGGCAAACTGACGGTGTGGCTGGCGGTGGACGCGCAGGAGAGTTGGCCGCAATTGGTCCAGTCCACCAATGACCGGTTCACCCAGGCCCACCCCGGGGTGCAGGTCGATGTCCAGTACCAGCAGTGGACGACCAAGAACCAGAAGCTGGACGCCGTCCTCGCCGGGAAGAACGTTCCCGACGTGGTCGAGATGGGCAACAGCGAGACCACCAACTACATCGTCAACAACGCCTTCGCCCCGGTGGACCCGGCGCGCTTCGACCACTCGGCCGAGTGGCTGCCGGCGCTCGCCGACGCCTGTCGTGCCAACGGCAAGACCTACTGCGTGCCGTACTACGTCGGGGCCCGGATCGGCATCTACCGCACCGACCAGTTCGCCCGCGCGGGTGTCGCCGGAGCCCCGAAGACCTACCCCGAGCTGCTCTCCGCGCTCGACAAGCTGAAGGCCACCCTGGGCCCCGAGGACCCCAACTACTCGGCGCTCTACATGCCCGGCCGCTACTGGTACGCCGCCATGGCCTTCGTGAAGGACGCCGGCGGCGAGATCGCCGTGAAGGAGGGCGACAAGTGGAAGAGCTCGCTGGCCTCCCCCAAGTCCGTGGCCGGGCTCACCGAGTGGAAGCGGCTGATCGACACCTACTACGTCGGTGACCGGGCCAAGGACAACTCCGACCAGCCGGCCGTGGTCGGCCAGGGCCGGGTGGGCGTCTTCTACGGCAACACCTGGGAGTCCGCCATGGCCACCGACGAGCGCTCCGGCGGCGACCCGAAGCTGAAGGACAAGTTCGGCACCTTCCCCTTCCCCGGCCCGTCCGGCAACCTCCTGCCGCCGTTCCTCGGCGGTTCCACCCTGGCGGTGCCGGCCAAGTCGAACCGCAAGGACCTGGCCTCCGACTGGATCAAGATGTTCACCGACACGCAGTCGCAGAAGACCCTGATCGAGGTGGACACCCTGCCCAACAACACCGTCCAGCTGGCCGAGGTCGCGGCGGGCGGCATCAACGGCCCGGCGGCCCAGGCCGCGGCCACCGGGGGCTGGATGACGCCGTTCGCGCCCGGCTGGACGTCGGTGGAGAAGTCCAACATCCTGCCCGAGATGCTGGAGCGCATCGCCAACAACAAGCAGTCCGTCGAGGAGGCCGCGCGTGAGGCCGACCAGCGGATCAACGAAGTGATCAATGAGCGCTGACCGGCGCCGGCAGCAGCGGCGTCGCCCGCTGCTGCCGTACCTGCTGATCGCCCCCACCGTCCTGGCGCTCGTCCTGGTCCTCGGCTACCCGCTGGTGGACATGGTCGTGCTCTCCTTCCAGGACATGACCCGTGAGCAGCTCTTCAGCGGCGAGGCGCCGCCGTGGGCCGGGCTCGACCAGTTCACCAAGATCCTCGGGGACGGCTTCTTCTGGACGGTGGTGGGCCGCACGGTGCTCTTCACCGCGGTGACCGTGGTGGTCACCGTGGCCCTCGGGCTGTTCACGGCGCAGCTGATGCACCGGGTCTCCCCCTGGGTGCGCGCCGTCATGGCCGGGGTGCTGGTCACCGTGTGGGCGATGCCCGCGATGGTCGCGGCGTCGATCTTCCGCTGGCTGTTCGACACCGACTACGGCGTCACGAACTGGGTGCTGTCCAAACTGCCGGGGGTCGACATGACCCACCACAACTGGTTCATCGACCCCTGGCAGGGTTTCACCGTGATCGTCGCGGTGGTGGTGTGGGGCTCGCTGCCGTTCGCCGCCATCACGCTGCGGGCCGCGCTGGCGCAGGTCCCGCACGAACTGGAGGAGTCCGCGATCCTGGACGGCGCCCGGCCGTTCCAGGTCTTCCGGCACGTCACCCTCCCGGTGATCAGACCGGTGCTGCTCATGGTCACCACGCTGAACGCCATCTGGAACTTCGGGGTCTTCAACCAGATCTGGCTGATGCGCGGCGGCCAGCCCGAGCGGGAGTACTACCTTCTCGGCGTGTACTCCTTCATCGAGTCCTTCGCGGTCAACCGGTACAGCACCGGAGCCGCGATCGCGCTCGTGACCGTCGTGCTGCTGCTCGCCGGATCGGTCGTCTACCTGCGTCAGATGCTCAGGACGGGAGAGCTCGAATGAGGCGTCAACGGTCGCTCGGCCGCGACCTCCTCGGGCTGCTCGTCGCCGCGGTGATCGGCTTCCCCATCTACTGGATGGTGCTCACCGCCTTCCGGCCGGCCTCCGAGATCCTGAGCATGCCGCCGAAGTTCTGGCCGGGCCGCCCCTCCTGGGACAACTTCTCCCGGGCCCTGGGGTCGGAGCTCTTCTGGGACAACGTCCGCTCCAGCGTCGTCATCGGCGTCGGCACCGTCGTGGTGTCGCTGATCGTCGGCACGCTGGCCGCGTTCGCCCTCTCCCGGTTCCGCTTCACGGGCCGCAAGGCCTTCGTCGTGGTGATCCTCGTCGTCCAGATGGTGCCGCTGACGGCCCTGATCATCCCGCTGTACCTGCTGCTGAACGACGCCGGGCTGACCGACAGCCTCAGCGGGGTGATCCTCACCTACCTGGTGTTCACCCTGCCGTTCACGGTGTGGATGCTGCGCGGGTTCATCGACGGGGTCCCGGTGGAGCTGGAGGAGGCGGCCATGGTCGACGGCTGCGGCCGCCTCGGCGCGTTCCGCCGGGTCGTGCTCCCGCTGCTCGCCCCCGGCATCGTGGCCACCTCGGTCTTCGCACTCGTCCAGGCCTGGAACGAGTACGTCCTCGTCTACATCCTGTTGTCCACTCCCGAGAAGCAGACCGTCAGCATCTGGCTGGTCTCCTTCACGACCAGCCGCGGGACCGACTACGGCGGCCTGATGGCGGGAGCCACGCTCACCGCCCTGCCCGTCGTGGTCTTCTTCCTCGTCATCCAGCGCAGGATCGCCTCCGGCCTCGCGGCCGGGGCGGTCAAGGGCTGACCCCTCACGACGAACACCCTGCCCCGGTCGCACCCCGTTCACGTCCACAGGAGGACTCCGTGACGCACGACCGTCTCGATCTCGTCTCCAAGCTCTACCAGCCCTCCGGCTGGCCCCGCATCCTTCAGGCGGCCGAAGGGGCCGCCTCCGACGCCCCGCTCGTCGTGGACCTCGACCCGACGACCTTCTGCGACCTCGCCTGCCCCGAGTGCATCAGCGGCAAGCTGCTCAACCAGGGCCGGTTCACCCCCGAGCGGCTGGCCGCGCTCGCGGAGGAGCTGGTCTCCATGTCCGTCCGGGCGGTGGTCCTCATCGGGGGCGGCGAACCGCTCGCCCACCGGGGCACCCGCCAGGTCCTGCGCATCCTCGGCGGGGCCGGCATCGCCGTCGGGGTCGTCACCAACGGCACCATGATCGACAAGAACCTCGACGAACTGGCCACCTACGCCTCCTGGGTCCGCGTCTCCATGGACGCCGGCACCTCCGGCACGTACGGCCTCTTCCGCCCCGACCGCAAGGGCCGCAGCGTCTTCGACAAGGTCGTCGCGAACATGCGGCTGCTCGCCGGGGCGAAGACCGGCGCGCTCGGCTACTCCTTCCTCGTCATGACCCGCCAGGAGCCGGACGGCCGGCTCGTCAGCAACCACACGGAGGTCCTGCAGGCCGCCGAACTCGCCCACGACATCGGCTGCGACTACTTCGAGACCAAGGCGATGTTCGACGACGACCACCACGTCATCCAGGTCTCCCAGGAGATCCTCGACTCGGTCGACGACCAGCTCGCGCAGGCCGCGCGGCTGGAGAGCGACACCTTCCAGCTCATCAACTCCTCGACGCTCACCTCGCTGCGCCGGCACACCGGGCCGGTCCAGCCCAAGGACTACCACCGCTGCGCGGTCGCCGAACTGCGCACCCTGGTCACCCCGTCCGGGGTGTACATCTGCTCCTACCACCGGGGCAACCCGCTGGCCCGGATCGGCGACGCCGTCACCGACAGCCTGGCCGACATCTGGAAGACCTCGGACCGCGGCATCGTCGACCCGAGCCGCGACTGCCGCTTCCACTGCGCGCGGCACCGCTCCAACCTGGAGCTGGAGCTGATAGGACAGGGAACGGGCGCAGTCCCCCCGGGGGAGGACTACGACCCGTTCCTGTGACCGTCAGTCGGCGCTGACGCCGACCCGCTCCCCCGTCCGGGCACTCCGGCTCCCCGGAGCCGCCCGGGCGGGGATCACGCGTGCCCCGGGGAAGGGGCCGCGCAGGGCGTCGGCCAGCCGCGCCACCACGGCGGGCAGCTCGGCCGACGGGCACACGCCGACCAGCGAACCGCCGCCGCCGGCCCCGCTGAGCTTCAGCGGCAGGCCGGCGGCGTGCAGCGCCAGCGTCCGCAGCTCCTCCAGGAGCGGGGTCGACATGCCCTGGAAGTCGCGCATCGCCACGTGCGCCCGGCTCATCGCCGCCCCCAGGGCCTCGTGGTCGTGCCCGCGCAGCGCCGCCCAGGCGGCCTCCGAGGCCCGGTCGGCCTCGGCCCGGTACGCCGCGAGGGCCGGATCACCGGCCGCCAGCTGCGCCCGCACCGTGCGGATGTGGTCGGCGGTGTTCTTCCGGGTGCCCGAGTCCACCACGACCACCCCCCAGTCGTCCGGGAGCTCCAGCCGTTCCCGGACGAGCGGCAGTCCGCGCTCCCGGCCCTCGATCAGCAGCGCCCCGCCCTCGGCGACGGCCAGGTGGTCCATGCCGCCGCCGTTGAACCGGGCGAACTCGAACTCGTACGCCCACTGGACCACCGAGGCGTCCGGCACCGGCACGCCGTCCGGCGTCCCGGCCACCCGGGCGAACGCCCGGAACAGCGCCACGATCAGCGCCGTGGAGGAGGACAGGCCGCTCGCGGAGGGCGCCTCGCTGCCGACGCGCACGGCCGGCGCAGGGCCGTGCACGTCGGGGAGCCGCTCGCCCAGGAACGCCCACACCTGCTCCGGCCAGCCGTCCTCGGCCGGCGGCCGCGCCCCGGGCGTTCCGGCGGGCACCACCTCGACCGTGGTCGGCAGGTCCAGGGCCAGGCTGACCGAGCGGCCGTCGCCCAGCCAGTCCAGGTCCTCCCCCGACAGACACGCCCGGCACGGCACCGCCACCCGGATCACTTGCTCTTCGTTCACCTTGCCCGGAACCTCCCGTCCGTGAGGAACGCGCGGTACATCTCCAGTACGACCCGCGTGGGCGGGTGCAGCGGCTCCGGCGGATCGTCGAGCGGCCGGAACCGCGCCCGGACCACCTCGTCCGCCCCCGGGGAGAGCTCCCCGGACCAGCGCCGGGCCGCGAAGCACAGCGCGAAGCAGTGGTTGACGTCCCCGTTCGGGTAGGTCACGGTGTGCACGGCCGGGTCGGACAGCGAGCCGAAGGCGACCAGGTCCTCCTTGTCGACCCGCAGCCCGGTCTCCTCCGCCAGCTCCCGGACGGCGGCGTCGGCGAAGCCGCCGTCCTCCTCGCAGGCACCCGCGGGCAGCTCCCACAGACCGTTGTCGGCCCGCTGCTGGAACAGCACGCGGCCCTCCCCGTCGATCAGCAGGACCTGCGCCCCCGGGACCAGCAGCCGTCTGCCGCCCACCTTCTGACGCAGCGACCAGACGTAGGACCCGACGTAGCCCATGCGCGCACCACCTCCCTCGGCGTCCGCCCCGCGGCGGACGTCCACGAGGTCGCAGACTGTCACGCGCCGTCCTCGGTGAGCCAGCGCGGCACCGCCTCGGGCGTGCTCTCCAGCCACCGCACATAGCGGTCGACGCCCTCCGCGACGTCGATCCGGGCCTGCCAGCGCAGCAGCTCCCGGGACCGCTCCGTGTCGGCGTACCCGCCGAGCGGGTCGCCCTCGGGGCGCGGGGTGACGATCCGCTGCGCGTCGGGGAAGTAGGGCATCAGCAGGTCCGCGACGTCCCGGACCGCGGTCGGACGCCCGGTCCCCACGTTCACCGTCCGGCCGGCCATCCCCTCCTCGACCAGCGCGAGCGCCGTCGCCTCGGCCACGTCCTGGACGTGGATCATGTCGCGCACCTGGACGCCGCCGCCGTTCAGGCGCATCGGACGGCCCAGCTTGGCCTGCAGGGACAGCCACGGCACCATCCAGGAGTGGCTGCCCGGCTTCGGGACCTGCGGCTCGCCGTAGACCGAGAAGTACCGCACGATCGCGTACTCGGCCCCCGACGCGGCCCCGAGCATCAGCCGGGTCTGGTGCTCCGCCCACAGCTTGCCGTTCGCGTAGACGGACAGCGGGAACAGCGCCTGGTCCTCGTGGAACATGTGCGGACCGGGCGAGTCGGTGGGGCCGTCGCCGTACACGGACGCGGAGGAGACCAGCACCAGGCGGCGCACACCCGTCCGGGCCACCTCCTCCAGGATGACCTGGGTGCCCTGCACATTGGCCCGGAAGGCGATGTCGGGGTTGCGGGTACAGGCGGCCACGTCCGCGTAGGCGGCGGCGTGGACCACGTAGTCGGCGTCCCGGAGCAGTCCGGCGACCACCTCCCGGTCGCAGATGTCGCCGACGACGAGCCTGGCCCCGGTCTTCTCGACCCCGAAGATCGTGTGGACGTCCCCGGGGTAGGCGTCCATCCGGTCCAGGACGGACACCTCGGCGCCGGCGCGGACCAGCAGGGCGGTGAGCCGGCTGCCCACCAGGCCGCCGCCTCCCGTCACCACGATGCGGGCATCACGCAGTTTCTCCAACCGGGCCTCGACGCTCTCACCGCCGCCGGTTCCGGTCTCGTTCATCGGTGCATGCGATCCAGCGGACATAAGGGGTTCCCTCCGTGAAGACGGCGAACTCTCGAAATACGCGCTCACGCACAGCCACTCGCTTCACACAGAAGGTGGTGTGCCAGTCCAGCATCCTTTGGCCACCAACCGTGACACCAGTGTGAATTCGGCACTCTTGCCAGCCCCGGGCTCGATCCGTACTGTCCGGAATCGATGGCACCCGCAGTAGCAGATTACGACACGAGTGCCATCAAGTCCCCCACACCCCAACAGAAAGAGGGAAACGACGTGACGCGCCATCAGCTCAGCGGGGCGGTCATGACCCACCCCAAGCGCCGGCACGCCGCCGAGCGGATGGCCCAGGCCGCACCTCCGGGCGCCCTGCGCGTCGTCATGGACCCGGACCCGACCGGCACCCCGTCGGTGCTGCGCACGGCGCTCGCCGCGTGGGATTCCATCGAGGACGGCGCCACCCACCAACTGGTGGTCCAGGACGACATGCTGTTGTCCGAATCGTTCTTCGAGCGGGTCGACCAGGCGGTCGCCGCGATGCCGGACGCGGCATTGGCGCTGTTCGCATTGTGGGACTCCCGCAACGGGGCCGCGATCCGATTCGGTGCGATGGCCGGCGCCCGCTGGGTCGGCGCGGTCAACGAGTACTTCCCGTGCGTCGCGATCGTACTTCCCCGAACCGTCGCCGAGGGCTTCGTCCGCTACGGCCGCGAGCGCCTCGGCGGCTGGCCCGACGACATCCTGATGCACCGCTACCTGACCGACCTCGGCGTTCCCCGCTACGTCTCCGTCCCCAATCTCGCCGAACACCAGGACCACGGCTCGATCTCGGGCAACGCCTTCCGGGGGCCGCGCCGTTCGGTCTGCTTCCTGCCCGACGACCGGGCCGGCGACGAGGACCGGCGGCTGACCGGCCTGAGGGTCCTGCCGTTCTTCAAGTACGGCGTCGCGCGCTGCGCGGTGCGGGTCGACGGCCCGGGCCCCGAACGCTGGCTGCACATGGACTGCGAGCAGTACCTGCGCGGCCTGGAGCTGCCCCGCACGCTGCTCGTGCCGCCCACCGGGCCGCAGGCGGACGCGCCCGACGTCCGGGGCACCTGGCTGACCGCCCTCGCCATGGGCCACGAGGCCGCCCGCCTCGGGCTGGACCCCGACGGCTCGGCACCGGCGGTGCGGCCCGAGGTGTACGCCGAGGCGATCGCGACGATCGGGTCCGGCGGCATCAGCAACACCAGCACCGAGGAGCGGATCGCCGAACGCCGCGAGGTCCTGGCGGACGCGGCGCGGCGGGCGCTGGCCGCCGGGCACGAGGCCGCCGCGCACGGTGCGGCCACCGGGCGGACCGGCACCCGCCGGGCCCACCGCCCCGGCGGCCTCACCGTGCGCGGCGGCGCCTCACCGCTCGGCGAGCACCTGGTGCGCCGGCTCACCGACCTGACCGGCCCTGCGGGCGCGGACGGCGACGGGCTCCCCGAGGCCGTCCTCGACCTGACCGGGCTGCGCGAGGGCGGACCGGCCCGGGAGCTGAGGATCCAACTGCCCGACGACCCGCGCCCGTACACCCTGGCCGTGGGCGAGGTCTACGGCCCCGGCTGCTCCCGCGACACCCTCATCGGGCGCATGGTGTGGGACGCCCTGCGCAGCCTGCCGGTGACCGTCCAGGGCAGCCCCGAGGCCGAGGTGCACCCCGTCTACGTGGACGACCTGGCCGACGCCGTCCTGACGGTGATCCGCACCCGACCGGCGGCGCGCACCCTGACCGTCGCCGACGAGAAGCCCACGACGCTCGGCGCGTTGGCGAACGCCGTGCACGCCGCCGTCCGCCCGGTGCCGGTCCTGCACGGCCCGTCGGACGTCGACCTCCCCGCCGTCGCACCGGAGTTCGCGGACGGCTCGCGCCCGCCCGGCTGGGCGCCGGCCACCGCGCCGGCGAAGGGGCTGCACGCCTACTCGCAGTGGCTGGCGTACGAGGGAACCCTGCTCACCGTGGTCTGACCCCTCACCGTGGTCTGACCCCGGCGCACCGGCCCCGCGTCCCTCGCCGCGGGGCCGGTGCGCCTGCGGTCCGTCCCCCTTCCCCTCCCGTCCGCTCCCCCCGCTCCCCCGCGCTCCGTTCCCCGCGCACCGTTCAGGGGCGGAGGGCGACCGCCCCGTAGCAGGAGGCCTCCGCGTCGCTGATGGACTCGGTGTCGTCCGGGTCCGGGCGCCAGCGCGTGGTGGCGACGACGCCCGGCTCCAGGAGGTCCCAGCCGGTGAAGAACCGCGCGAACTCCTCGCGGGTACAGGCGGCGACCGGGGTTCCGGCCGCGGTGTAGACCTGGATGAGGCGGGCGGTCTCCCCGGGCGCGAAGTCCGGGGTGACGTGGCTGATCACCAGCGCGGAACCGCTGGGCAGTTCCGCCTTGAGCCCCTCGGTGATCCGGTGGGCGTCGAAGGGCACGAAGTGCATCAGCGCGTTCATGCTGAGCGCTATCGGCCGGCTGAAGTCCAGCACGGCGCGGGCCGCCTCCAGGAGGTCGCCGGGCTCGCGCACATCGGCCTGGACGTAGGCGGTGACGCCCTGTTCGGTGCCGCGCAGCAGCGCCTGGGCGTGCAGCAGCACGATCGGGTCGTTGTCGGCGTAGACGACCTTGGCGTCCGGTGCGACCGACTGCGCGACCTCGTGCAGGTTCGGCGAGGTGGGGATCCCGGTGCCGATGTCCAGGAACTGCCGGATGCCGGCCTCGGCGAGCCACCGCGTCGAGCGGCGCATGAACGCGCGGTTGGCCCGCGCGGCGGTCCGGGCGAAGGGGAAGACCGCCAGGGCCCGCCCGGCGGCCTCCCGGTCGGCGGGGAAGTTCGTCGTGCCGCCGAGGTAGTAGTCGTACATCCGCGCCGAGTGCGCCAGGTGGATGTCGAGTTCGACCTCCACCTCGCCGTTCCTGGCGGTGCCGTCCGTCATGTGCTGCCCCCTGCTGGCTGGATCGTCGCTGGCGCCGCCCCCTGGCGCGGCCCGATCACTATGCCCACAGGCCCGAACACCCAATCAAGGGCCACGACCCACGGCGGCGGGACCGCACAGGAGGACGGCTGAATTCGATCACACGACGACCCGTTCCGACCATGTTCGATCAGATTTCTGTCACCGTCCGGCGCGCGTTCTGTCTGACCTTCAAACCCTTTGCCCCGCCTTAACATCTCGGCACCTAATACGCCTTAATCTTCCTCCCGGGGACGCGCGTTCCCGCTGTGACCGCCGTACGGCCGCGGGTGCCCCGCGGCCGGCGGCCCGCACCGGGCGGCGGCCGACCAGGACGCCGCGGGGGAGGATGGAACGTGAACGAGAGCGACTGGGTGGTCGGGGACCGGGACCGCCTGACGTTCGACGCGTTCTGCGACACGCACGGGAAGGCCTGGCTCGGGTTCGCCCGCGCGCGCCTGCGGGACGAAGCCGTCGCCCACGCGGTGGTGGAACTCGCGAAGGTCCGCGTGTGGGAGGGGTGGACGCGCATCCTGCGTGAGAAGATCCCCCCGTTCCACGCTTGGGCGATTCTCAAGGAAGAGATCGGGGCCTCCTTGGCGGGCATGATGATGAACGGCGAGCCGCTGCCGACGCAGACGAGCGTCCCGGCCTGGGTCCGCGCGGTGCGCACCGCCGCCGAGCGGGCGCAGCACCTGACGGACACCGAAGGCAGCGACGAACAGCTCTACGCCGCGCTGCGACGGCTCTCCGAACGGCGTCACGACGTGATCGTGCTGCGCTACCTGCTCGGCCTGCCGGACGACCGGATCGCCGACTACCTGGGCACGACCCAGGCCGGCGTGCGCTCGACCGTGGGCCAGGCCCTCGACCGTCTGGCCGCCTCGCTCGGCGGCCGGAGGGGAGAGGGCCGGTGACCACCGAACCCGACAGCGCCCTGCACCCCACCCGCGCCCCGCGCCCGCAGCCCGGCGGCGCCGGCGTGTCCTGGGACCGGCTGCTGACCGCCCCGAGCCCGGCGTCCTCCGACCACCAGCAGGCCGCCCACGAACTCGACCTCGCCGTCTCCCTGGTCCTCGCGATGCCCTCCGCCGCGGACTCCCTGGCCCTGCTCGTCGACGGCGACCGGATCCACCCCGAGGGCGCCCTCGTCCTCGGCGCCCTCCTCCACGTCGCCGGCCACCGCGACGGCGCCCAGTTCTGGTGGCAGTTCGCGGCCGGCGGCGGCTCCTACACCTCCGCGTCCTTCCTCAGCCTGCTGCACCGCAGCCTCGGCGAGTTCCTGGACGCCGAGGTCTGGCGCCAGCAGGCCGAAGCCCTGGCCACCAAACCCCGCACCCCCCAACGCGTCCTCGGCTCCACCCGCACCCTGCTGCCCGCCGGAGTCCTCACCGACATCCTCGCCCGCTGCCACCACGGCCTCGACGTGCGCCTGCCCCCACGCCTCGCCGCCGTCATCCACCAACTCCCCGTCGCCGGCGACGACCCCGAGTACGGCGAACTCCCCCAACCGAGCAGCACCCTCGTCCACGACCTCACCGTCGAGCCGTGATCCCTCCGCTCGCGATCGCGGGCCTGCGATGCGACTACCGTGCCCCGGGGCTCCCGAGATGGATCGCGGTGATCGTCGCCGCGGCGTCGAATCCGAGCACCGCGTCGGGCCGGCCGGAGAGCAGGCTGGCGTAGAGCGGGCGGTAGTGGGCGACCTTCCGCGCCGTCCGGCCGTCGTTGCCGAAGGCGGCCAGCAACTCCCCCTCCCGGGCGGCGAATCCGGTCATGGCGGTGTGGTCGATCCAGATCTCCACACCGGAGCGGCCGAGCACCAGGCTGCTCTCCTTGCTGCTGGAGCCGGTCAGCCAACTGCTGCGCAGCCGGGCCGTCCCGGCCTCGCCGCGGGAACGGAAAGCCACCGTGCACCACGCGCTCGCGCCACCGTCGGACTGCCGGGCGGACGCGGGTCCGGTGAGGTCCACGAAGCGGGTGAGCATGCTGAGCTGGTTCACCCCCGAGTCCGTCCAGCTGGACACGTACGTGGCGAAGGCCTCGGGTCCGCGCAGGACGTAGGGGTCGTAGAACGCCGAGGTGATGGCCGTGACCGGGCCCCATTCCGGGTGTGCGGCGAGCAGGTCGGACGCCCAGTCGACCTCGGGCGAGAACGCGAAGTGGTGGGCCGTGAACAGGCGCTCCTGGGCCCCCGCCCCGCCGTCCGGGTCGCGCAGCCCGGCGAGGGAGGCGAGATCGTGCACGAGCGGCTTCTCCACCAGGATCCGGGCCTTCGACCGGGTGAGGGCCAGGGCGGCCAGTTCGGCGTGGGTCTCCGTCGGGGTCGCGAGCACGACCAGGTCCGGTCGGTGCACGTCGAGCGCCTCGGCGAGGCTGCCGTAGTGGGGCGGCGTGGCGCCCCGGAACACCACCGGCTCCACCGACCTCGGGTCGGCCGTGAAGTCCAGTTCCACGTCCTGCCGTTCGGCGAGCACGGCCAGGTGGGTCCCGGCGATGACGCCGACCCCGACCAGGCCGACACGCACCGGCCCGACGCCCGCCCGGTCGGTCATGAAGCCTCGTCCCCTCGCCCGTCACGGCCCACCCCGGGCCCGGTGTCCGTCGATCGTCGCACAGCCACCTCGGCCCACCGGCCCAACGACGCGGCCGGGCCGTCGACCCACTCGATCCCCGGGTCGTGCCCCACCGCCGTCGGGACACCGTCGATCCAGCTCGTCACGATCGGCACCCAGTAGGTGTTGCCGCCCGACCTGCGGGTGCGCGCTTCGAGCTCGGCCCGTGTGCGACGGGCTCCGTCGTGGTCGCCGCCGAGCACCCCGAGCAGGATCTGGGCCACGTCGGCCAGATTGTGGCCGCCGCGGTAACCGATGCCGTCCGCCAGCCGCCGGGTGCCTTCGACGGCCTCCGCGGCGGCCCCGGCGTCACCGGCCACCGCCAGCGCGACCGCCTCGGCGGAACGGATCTTGACCAGCTCGACCGGGTTGGGCACCAGGTCGAGCAGGTCCCGCGCCCGGGACGCCGCGTCCGAGAGCGGTTCCGCGGCGCCGGACCAGCAGGCGGTCTGCGCCAGGTTGGCCAGCGCCTTCGCCTCCGCGGCGGCCAGCCCCTCGCGCCGGGCGAGGTCGATCGCCTCCGTGTACGAGGCGGTGGCTTCGTCGAAGCGGGCGTTCACCCGCCAGATGTGCCCGATCAGCCGGAGCCGTTCGCCCTCGGCCTCGGGCCCGTGGCTGCGCTGCTCGCGCAGCGGGCCGAGCGCCGCGCCGAAACGCCCGTTGAGGTACTCGAAGTCGCAGAGCCAGTAGCGGGCCGCCGCGTCGAACTCGCCTCCCACCAGGACGCGGTAGATCTCCGCCGCCGCGGTGTAGTCACCGTGGTTGCGCAGCGCGTGGGCGAGGTGGATCTGCACCAGCTGCGCCGTCGCACTGCCCCGCCGGACGCCCTCGCCCGCGCCGGAGAGCAGTTCGACGGCCTCCGCCGCCCGGCCGGTTCGGCGCAGCTGAACGCCCCGTATGGCGGCGATCAGGGCTCGGCACTCCGGAGTCGCGGCCCGTTCGACGGTGAGCCCGGCGCCCAGGTCCGACCACTGCCCGGCCTCGACGAGGCGCTGCGTGGCGCGGGCCATCCAGTCCTCGAAGACCCCGTACGTGGCGGCGAGCCTGAGGGCCGATTCGAGGGCGTTGGCGGCGGCGACCCGCCCGGCGGACGGCCCGAGCCGCTCGCCCAGCCAGGCGAGCAGCCGGGCCGCGACCTCGGTGCGGTCACGGTCGGACCAGCCGTCCGGGAGGGTCCGGTCCGCCTCGACGATGGCGTGGCGAAGCGCCGCGTGCAGGGAGTACGGCAAGGCGTAGGCGTCGTCGTGCATCAGGAACGGCCGGCGCAGGAACCGGGCCACGCTGCCGTCCGGGACGCCGGGTTGGCCGGCCCGCAGGAGCTCGGCCCCGACGCGGTCGGTGAGCGCCGCGGTACGGACCAGGTCGCGTTCCTCCCGGGGCAGGTCCCGGATCGAGCGGGTGGCCACCGCCGTGAACGAGCCGCCGAAGTCCGTGGCGGACGGCTGCCCGCCCCGGGCCAGGAGCGCCGCGAAGTGCGACACCGACAGGTCCAGGTACAGGGGCAGGCCCTGGCCGCCGGCGATGATGCGACGGCGGACCTCCTCCGCCATGGCGGGCTCGCGGTCGCGGACGAGCGCCTCCCGGAGGTAGCTGTCGGCGTCGGATTCCGAGAGGTAGCCGACCAGGTGCTGCCGCGGCTCGACGGTGTCGTTGCTGAAGTGCAGATGGGGCCAGCACTGGGGACCGGTGAAGTCCAGCTCACCGCCGACGGCCGCGTCCGCCCAGTCGATGCGGTTGCGGCCCGTGATCACGAACAGCACGTTGGGCATCAGGTAGACACAGCGCTGGATCAGCCGCTCCACCGTCCGGTCGGCGCGGCCGTTGACCACCTCGAAGGTGTCGAGGAAGACGCACACCGTCGGCCGCCGGGCCGGCCTGCCCCGTCGGGGCAGGTGGTCGAGGTCCCAGGCCAGCAGGTACGGGAAGTACGACAGCGTCTCGTAGTCGGCCTCGGCCTCGACCAGTTCGGCGAACAGCTCGCAGTGGGCGAGCAGACGCCCCTCGCGCACCCGGTCGCGCACGGCCCGGTAGGTGGCCAGGGCCGCGCGGTGCGCCAGCCCGGCCAGGCCGCCGAGCCCCGCCGGGTCGACCTGCCGCACGCTCTCGGCGATCTGGTCGCCGAGTCCGACGCTGCGGGAGGCGCGGCGCAGCGCCGGCGACGAGTCCAGGAAGTCCTGGAGCGTCTCGCCGGGGTGCGCGCGGACCCAGTACGAGGCGAGTGCCAGGTCGAAGGCCTGCCACCTGCTGCCCAGCTGTCCGAGGCCGGCCCGCAGGCGCATGAGCAGGTTCTCGATGTCGCAGGCACCGTCCTCGGAGAGGTCGACCCGGACCGCCACGACGTCGTCGCGCCCCTCGGCGGCCGCATCGGCGAGCAGCCGGCGCTCCAGCTCCTGGGAGAGCGTCGTCTTGCCTATGCCGCCGACCCCGTAGAGCGTCAGAACATTGCGCCGGCCCTGCCCGCGGTCCACGACCGGCGAGACCTCGGCCTCGTCCAGCGTCCGGCACAGGCTCTCCACCGACCGGTTGAAGGCGGCCACCTCGTCGACGCGGTTGGTGAAGACCTGTTGCGCCGTGACGGTGGACGACAGGCCGCTCATGAACGCGGCTCGCAGGTTCACCCGTGCCATCCCGTCTCCCTCTCCGCGCCGCCCCGGCCGATGTCCGATCCGCACCGTCCGGGAGGTGCACGACCTGAGATCCTGTCAGTTAACGTCCGGGAGCCACAAGAAGTCATCACCGCAGGCGGAGCGGACCGGGTGTCAGCTGTGGCCGACGATGACGGAGATGCCCCAGCCGATCGACGCGAGCACCACCGCGAAGAGCAGGCCCGCCAGGGCCTGGCGGGCCGGGCCGGCGGTGGGGTGTGCGGCTGCGGGGCCGGTGGCGGGGCCGGGTGGGTTGAGCAGGCGCAGGCCGAGGGCGAAGAGTGCGGGCAGGCCGGCGCCGGTGAGCAGGCCCACCACGACGATGCGCCAGACCGCGTCCAGGTTGATCCAGGAGTTCACGAGCCCACCTCGTCCTTGGGCGCGACCGCGACCTCGGCGGGGTCCGGGACCACCGAGCCGGTCCACGCGGCGTTGACGTTCTCCGGGGTCACGGCCGGGTGGCGGGAGGCGACGAAGAAGGCGGTCGACGCCAGCACCAGCACGGTGAAGACCACGACCACCCCGGCCGTCCCGCCGATCCCGTTGGCGACCCAGTAGGCCGCCGCGCCGACCAGGGCGGCGGCCGGCAGGGTGAACAGCCAGGCCGTCACCATCCGGCGGGCGAGCTGCCAGCGCACCTCGGCGCCCTTCCAGCCGACCCCCGAGCCCAGGATCGATCCGGTGGCCACGTGGGTGGTGGACAGCGAGTAGCCGAAGTCCGTCGAGCAGAGGATCACGGCGGCCGACGCCGACTCGGCGGCCATCCCCTGCGGCGGCGCGATCTCCACCAGCCCCTTGCCCAGGGCGCGGATCACCCGCCAGCCGCCGGCGTAGGTGCCCAGGGCGATCGCCAGCGCACAGGAGACGATCACCCAGTCGGGGGCCTTCGCCCCGGGCGCCAGGGTGCCGTTGGCGATCAGGGCGAGGGTGATGACGCCCATGGTCTTCTGGGCGTCATTGGTGCCGTGGGCGAGCGACACCATGGACGCCGAGCCGATCTGGCCCAGCCGGAACCCGTGCTCGCGCGGGCCTTCGGACACCTCCCGGGTGATGCGGCCGATCAGCCAGGTGCCGACCACGGCCACCAGGCCGGCGATGAACGGCGACAGCGCGGCCGGCACGATCACCTTGGAGACCAGGCCCTGCCACTTGACGGCCGAGGAGCCGGCCGCCGCCATCGTCGCCCCGATCACCCCGCCGATCAGCGCATGCGAGGAGCTGGAGGGGATGCCGAGGTACCAGGTGGCGAGGTTCCACAGGATGCTGCCGGTCAGACCGGCGCAGACCACGGTCAGGGTGACCGCCCCGCTGGAGACCAGGCCGTTGGCGATGGTCGCCGCGACGGCGGTCGACAGGAACGCGCCGACCAGGTTCAGCACTGCCGAGACGGCGACCGCGACCCGCGGCGGCAGGGCCCCGGTGACGATCGAGGTGGCCATCGCGTTGCCGGTGTCGTGGAAGCCGTTGGTGAAGTCGAAGCCCAGCGCCGTGAGGACCATCAGCGCCAGGACCGCGTCATTGCCGGTCACGCCCCCGAACCTAGCCCGCCCACCGGGGCGCCGCGCCGAACGACGGACGCCTGACCTCCGATCGGCCCAACACCGCGCACGTTTCCCGGCGCCCGTTCGACCGGTCGGGCTCCCGGCGCGTCCCCCCTCGAAGATCACGGCGGGCTGCCGGCCGAGGCCTCCGGGTCGACCGCTCCGGCCTCGGCGGCGGTGCCCGTTCAGCGGCGGGAGCCACGGCTGCGGTCTGCTTTGATGACCGGGACAGACAGCGACACCGGGCGAAGGAGATCGTGTGGGTACGTGGGGCAGCGGGAACTTCGAGAGCGACACGGCCCTGGACCACCTGTCGGCCGTCGTCGGCCGGCTCGTCGCCGAGGTCGCCGAGGCGATGGCGGGCGATCCCGTCGAGCTGGAGGCCGACGAGTACTGGGGCGTCGCCGTGCCGTGCAACCTGGAGCTGCTGCACACCCTCGTCCGGGCCGGCTACGGCGCCCAGGACCTGCCGGACGCCGGGGTGATCGCGCAGTGGAAGAGCGCGTTCATGGCCGCCTGGGAGCGGAGCATCGACGATCTGGAGCCCTCCCCGGCCTTCAAGGAGGAACGCCGGGCGGTCCTCGGCCGCACCTTCGACCGGCTGGCGGAGGCCACCACCCGGGACGCGGTGGCCGGCCGGACCGGGCCCGGGAAGGAGCCGGCGGGGTGACGGACCGCGGCCTCCTCACCGGACCGCGGCCCCGTCACCGGGCGGCACCGAGCAGCACCGGCAGCGCGCGGTGCCCGTTGGAGATCAGCGAGTCGACCGGCTCCAGCCGGGCGTCCGGGGCGAACGCGAGGTCGGGGAACCGCGCGAACAGCCGGCTCAACGCGATGCGCCCCTCCAGACGGGCCAGCGGCGCGCCGAGGCAGAAGTGCGGACCGTGGCCGAAGGCGAGGTGGTCCTTGACCGGCCGGGTGACGTCGAACGCGGCGCCACCGTCCCCGTACCGCACCGGGTGGCGCCCCGCGGCCGCGTAGCCGCCGAGGATCGGCTCCCCGCGTCGCACGGTCACCCCGCCGGGCAGCTCGATGTCCTCCACCGCGAAGCGCAGCGGCAGGTGGGCGAGCGGGGCGTCCCGGCGCAGCGACTCCTCCACCACGTCGTCCCAGCCGGCCTCGCCCGCGCGTACCAGGGCGAGCTGGCCGGGGTGGGAGAGGAGGTCGGTGATCCCGTTGTCGATCAGGTTGACGGTGGTCTCGTAGCCGGCCGTGACGATCAGCAGCAGGGTGTCGCGCAGTTCCTCCTCGCTCAGTGCGGCGCAGCCGGCGTCGGACTCGGTGTCGCGGGCGGCGATCAGCAGGGAGGTCATGTCGTCGCCCGGCACGCGGCGCTTGTCGGCGATCAGCTCCTCCAGCAGGGTCTGGAACGCCGCCGCGTTGGCCGCCGACTCCTCGGGGGTGAGGGTGGTGGCGAACACCTTGTCGACGACCTCCCGGAAGCCCTCGGTCACCTCGTACGGAAGGCCGAGCAGCTGGGAGATGACCCGGATCGGCAGCGGATGGGCGAAGCGGTCGCGCAGGTCCACCACCTCGCCGGGGGCGCTCTCGGCGAGGTCGGCCAGCAGGCCGTCGGTCAGCGCCTCGATGCGCGAGGTCATCGCGGTGACCTGGCGGGGCGTGAAGGCGTTGCTCACCAGGCGGCGCAGCCGCCGGTGGTCGGCGCCGTGCGCGTTGAACATGTTGCGCACGCTCACCCACAGGGCCAGCGGCCAGGTCCGCACCGCCTCGTCGAACGCGGGCCAGTGCTGCCGGCCGTCCTTGGAGACCCGGGGGTCCTTGAGCAGTTCCTCCAGCAGCACGGGGTCGGACACCGACCAGGCCCGGACGCCCAGGATGTCGACCGGTGCAGCCGGGCCGCGGGCGGACAGCTCGGCGGTCTCGGCCTCCCGGGCACGGCCGGTCGGGTCGAGCACCAGCGGGTGGGGCGCGTCCAGCTCGGGCGCGTGCGGGTCGGGCGCGTGCGGGTCGCTCGCCATCGGGTCGAGCGGGTGCGGGTGCGGTGCGAGACGCTCCACAGGGGTCCTCCAGTCGGTACGGCGGGAGCGGTGGGGGGGGTGCGGGGGGGGTGGGGGCGGGTGGCCCCCCCCCC